>NZ_LNFY01000002.1 GCF_011057685.1 Thermotoga sp. Ku-13t
CGATCATGAGCATGGGAGGTTGACCCGGGTGGATGCCGTGCTTTTCCAATTCTTTGTGGAGGATCTGGAACTGGAGCCTCTGGACCATGAAGAACTTTTTCAAAATGCTGCTTTCATTCATCCAAACACCACCTTTTAGACGCCAAACAGTTTGACGTCAATATTATATCGTGTTTCTCGTTAGTTTACTTTGGAATTATCGGAATACCTTATTTTTTAGTGTCTGCTCGTATAGCAGGTTACTGGCCTGCGCATGAAGGAAAGAGGAGTTTCTAATTCAGGGTCTTGTAAAATTTGGTAAAATATACTTGGATCAGTGTGTTTGTACTGTGGTTTCTCGACTGGTAACCCTCAGTTATAGAGTGAGCAGTTAAAATGATTCTGATCGGGGGGAGATGTGCGATGGAAGATAAAGTGAAACAAATAATAAACAAAATACTTGAGAAAAAGGGGAAAGAACCTCTGAAGGAACTAAGATTCGATTTATCAATGAGGAACGATCTGGACATGGATTCATTGGATTTGGCAGAGCTCACCGTTAGAATAGAGGATGAGTTTGGGATTGACGTGTTTGAAAACGGCATTGTTGATACAGTTGGTGAAATAATAGAGAAAATCAAGAATGGAAAAAAGTGATGGTATGAAGTTATTTTTCTGGACTGAAAGTATGCAAAAAACGTACGAAGATTTAGTCCATGAACTGAACAAAACAAAAAGAATCAAGACATACATAAAGGAAAAAGAACCATACGAATTATACAAAGACCTGTTAGCAAGCATCTTGGCTTGCAAGAATGTAGTGCTTTTAGATTCTGATTTCTCGGACGAAGAGATATCACGCTTGGGAATACCAATAGAATGTCTCGAAAAAGAAGAAGACGTCGAAATAAACGTGTCAAGCTTTGAGGAAATTCTGCGATTGGTAGAGAGAAACGGAAAAGCTTGGCAAGTTACGCTTTATACCTCTGGAACGACGGGCAGACCCAAGAAAGTTTCGCACAATATAGAAACTCTAACGAGGTATGTTAGAATAGGAGAGAGGTTTCGAAACAATGTGTGGGCATTCGCATACAACCCCACACATTTTGCGGGATTACAGGTATTCTTCCAAGCCTTTTATAATGAGAATCCCATGATCTACATCTTCGAAATGGACAAGAGGAAAATAGAGAAGATCTTGAACGAATTTAAGGTAACCCATATTTCCGCAACACCAACATTTTACCGTTCAGTTGTGCCATACTTTAAGGGTCAGGTGCCTTCCGTGGAAAGAGTGACGATGGGCGGCGAGAAGTTCGATAAAAGACTGGCCTCGGAACTCCTGAAGATTTTTCCGAACGCTAAGATCAGGAACGTTTATGCATCAACAGAGGCAGGGAGTTTGTTCGCGGCAGAAGGCGAAGTTTTTGAAATAGATCCAGAAATAGCAGACAAGGTGAGAATATCAGAAGACAACGAACTGCTAATCCACAGAAGCCTTTTGGGGTACTCGGATGACTTTGAACTGGATGGAGAATGGTATAGAACCGGTGATATTGTTGAAAAAATAGATGAAAGACATTTTAGATTCTCCACAAGGAAAGCGGAAATGATAAACATTGGCGGCTACAAAGTGAACCCACACGAGGTGGAGGATGAGATCAGGAAAATCGAAGGTGTAATAGATGTAGTGGTTAAAGCAAGGAAGAATGCGATCACCGGTAACATACTGGTGGCAGAAATAAAGGTCAAGAATGGGACAAATATTGAGGAAAAGGAAAAAGAGATAATGGCGGTGCTCAGTGAAAAGTTGCAGAGATGGAAAGTTCCGAGAATCTTAAAATTCGTTGAGGAATTAGAAACCACAAGGACCGGTAAGAGGTTGAGAAAATGAAAGTTGTCGTGGTCACAGGGGATTCACGGGGCCTCGGAAACGAAATATGTAAAGAGTTATTAAAAAGAGGATATAAGGTCATTGGAATAAGCCGAAGAGCTTCAGAAAAAGTTGTTGAGTTAATGAACGCATACGGAAACCTTTACGATCACATAAATTTCGACCTCAGTGAACCAGAAAAGATAAAGGATTTGTACATTAATTACCTGAAACCTCGAGGGCCAATATACGGGCTAGTAAACAACGCAGCGATAGCCTATGATGATTTGGTCACGAACGCGCAAATTGAACCATTGGAAACAATGTTTAGGGTCAACGTTTATTCGCCAATATTGTTAACGAAATACGTGATAAGAGATATGCTGTTGCATGGTACTCAGGGGAGCATAGTACACATCAGCTCAATAAGTGCGCACACAGGATATAGGGGTTTGAGCATGTATGCAGCAACAAAAGGGGCTCTAGAAGCTTTCTCAAGGGCTGTAGCGAGGGAATTCGGTGTTAAAAAGATAAGAAGTAATTGTGTAGCACCAGGTTTCATGGAGACTGATATGAGTCGATCACTTACAGAGGAAGATAAAAGGAGAATTTATCAAAGAAATTCCCTGAGAGAAGAAATAAAAATCGAAAGCGTGGTAAAAACCGTTGTATTCCTTATCAGTGAGGAAAGCTATTCAATTACCGGTCAGGTAATCTGCGTTGATAATGGAACTATTTAAATTTTGAGGTGGTAAGGGTTGTTTTTATCTGAAATTGAGGGGATCAATCTTCTGAAAAATGGCTATTTTGAAAATTTTGGAAAGCTTGGCAGAGTGTATCTAAACAACACCATTTCGTTCATAGAATCAGAAAAGTATTTGAAGTATATCAACGAAAACATCACTTGCATAATCTGTACAAGGGATCTTGTTAAGTACTTCATTGATAAGAATATAGGTATAGCAATTTCTGAGAGGCCAAAAGATACGTTTTATGAGATTTATTATCAACTTTGGTTGAAAGGGTATTTTAGATATCCGGAAAACAAAATATCAGATAAAGCATGCATTTCGCCAAGAGCGATCATCGCGGAGTACGGTGTCGTAATAGGCGATAACTGTATAATCGAAGACAACGTTATCATTCGTGAGGGGTCCATTTTAGAGGAAAATGTAATAGTTAGAAGCAATTCTATCATTGCCGGTGAAGGGTTTGAGGTAGCCAGAATTTTCGGAAGTAATAAGGTTGTGCCACACACAGGATACTGCATTTTAAAGAAGAATTCCGAAATCCTGAATAACGTTTGTATTTGCAAGGGGCTCTTCAGAGGGTACGACACGATAATAGGCGAAAACGTGAAGATTGACAATTTCACTCAGATAGCGCATGCTGTGAAAATCGGGAAAAATTCGAGAATTGCAGCTGGAACTGTCATCTCTGGCAACACGGAGATAGGAGAGAACGCCTGGATCGGACCCAATGTCACTATTTCAAACGGTTTGAAGATCGGGAATAATGTGCATATTTCCATCGGTGCTGTTGTTGTTGATAACCTCAGTGATGGTGAAAAAGTAGCTGGTAATTTTGCTTACGAACAGCAGAAATTTTTGAAGGACTTTGTCGCAAGAAAAATACGCTAACAGCAGAGAGAAACTATGACCCTCCTGTTTGTGTATCGTCGGATTTGCTGTCCCTGACCTTAAAAGATTGGAATCTATCGCATTGTGTACAAGCTGGTGAGTTTAAATTGCTTTGAGCCCACTGGAAGCATCATCCAGGCTGTTTTCATTCCGTTGAAACGTTGAGATGCTATTTTCCCAGCATGTCACGATCAACGTTTGAAGTAACATTTGAAAATCATATAGTAAAACTCTGCAAGCGTAGATGATGAAGTTGCCTTCTTTCCGCACAGATCTTGCTGAACAGCTGTGGTGTGCCTGGCGTTAAGACGAACACAATCATTTTCCTGTTTTGCTGTGTCCGATGACTCGTATTTCATAGGGTTTCAAGTTCAGTATATCCTGCACGAGAACTATACTTCAAGCTCTTCACCTCCCAGCTCGCGGTTTGCTTAGATTAAACCCCGAAAGCGTGTATCAATCAAAGAGGACTTTTTGCTGAAAGGAGCGAAGATCCTTTAAAGTCCAGCATCGTCAAAGATTGACATATATATGTCATTGATATATAATATCCGTGGGAGGTGACAAGAATGTACGGTCCGTACGGGTTGGGAATGAGGTTCAGGCACGGCTGGCACTGGCA
>NZ_LNFY01000003.1 GCF_011057685.1 Thermotoga sp. Ku-13t
CTGATCAGACCGATACGGCTTGATGAAACACTACAGTTCGTGAACATTTTGAAGGGTGATATGAGCATAGTTGGGCCAAGGCCAGAACAAGTACCATTTGTGCGCGATTTTGAACAGATGATACCATTTTATTCGTACAGACACAAAGTAAAACCGGGACTTACCGGTTGGGCGCAGATAATGTACGAATACTCGTCTAACTTTGAGGAAGTGAAAACAAAACTGCCTTATGATCTCTGGTACGTGAAGAACAGAAGTATTTTCCTAGATCTCAGAATCATCCTTCAAACCCTGGAGGCTGTGTTATGGAGGAGAGGGGCTAAGTGAGGAAAAAGATCTTACATATCATAACGCGTTCAGATTGGACAGGTGCACAAAAGGTTCTGTACGGAATTGTTTATGGTCTTAAAGAAAATTATTCAGATCAATTCGAAGTTGAAGTTGCAGCTGGTAAAGAAAACGGAATGCTATTCGAGGAACTGGATAAAATAGGTGTTGAGTATCATGTGGTAGAAAATCTCGTCCGTGAGATAGATCCAATTAAGGATCTGAAAGCGTACTTTGAGATAAAAAGGCTCATAAGGCAAGGAAATTATGATATCGTCCACGCTCATTCTTCAAAAGCTGGCTTTTTAGCCCGAATCGCGGCGAAAAAGTGCGGAGTAAAAAAAGTCATCTATACATATCATGGTTTCTGGGGAATAGAACAATACAGGGGCATTAAAAAGAAACTTCTCATCTGGGTAGAACGATTCGCGGCGAGATACTCCGATTATCTCGTATTTCTTTGTAACAGAGAGAAAGAGAAAGCTGAAAAATACAGAATCGGAAAACCTTCCCAATACGTGATAATTCCAAACGCGATAATGCCAATTGGTAACATTCAGAAAGGGAAACTCAGAAGGGAACTTGGAATACCAGATCACGTAAAAATTGTGGGCAATGTTGCAAGGCTTGATAGACCAAAAAATCCTATACGATTTCTCCAAGTCGCAGAAAAAGTTGTCAAAGAAAGAGATGACGTGATATTTGTATGGATAGGTGGAAGTATAGTTGAAGACTTCTACGCCAAGCAAGTTCAGCAGTATCTTGATGAAAGACCTTGGTTGAAAGAAAAGGTAAAAATCCTTGGCTTCAGAAAAGATGCCATAGAACTGATGGCAGATTTCGATGTGCTTTTACTCACGTCTGACAATGAAGGAATGCCCCTTGTTGTTCTCGAAGCACAGCAGCTCGGAATACCTGTGGTGAGTACGGATGTAGGATGTGTGGGAGAAGTAGGATCTTTTGTAGCTTCAGTGGATGATACTGAGAGATTGATTGAATTAGTCGAAAATATTCTGTCAGACGGCGCGAATCATAAGCTTAATTCGACAAGTGACTTTCGAGATTTTGTAAAAAAATATGTGCTCACCTATTTGGGGTGAGATACTCATCATGAGGGTAGAAACAAGTCAAGATTTGATTTATGAAAGGTTTTTGAGACAACAATATGAATTCCGATACAAGATCTTTTTGATTTTTGTCTGTGTTTATGCTTTTCTTTCAGGTTTTGTCTTTGTTGAACCATCACCAGCAGAAATTTGGTTTTTGTTGCTTTCACCTTTCTTGTTAATGAATTTCGTCACAAATTGGAGTGCTATTTTCACGTTTTCTCTTTTATTTCTACCTTTTTTGTTCTCAACATTTGTTGGCGCAATTTTGGGATTATTTAATCCAAGATTTTTTACTATTGATCTGTATCTCTTTGGATACTTTTTTATCTTGGTTTCGTATATCAGCACTCTGCATAATCAAAAGTTAGATGCTCATGAAGTTTTGGAAAGACTTATGAAGTACTGGGCCTTAGCTGGTGCGGTAAACGTTTTGTTTGGTCTGTATGCTTATGTATTTGGAAGAACAACATTTTTCGGTACCAGACTTATAAGATTTGGAATAAGGCTTACCGGTTTTTTTAAAGACCCTAATGTGCTTGGTCCATTTCTTGTTCCAATAGCCGTTTTCTTCTTAATGCGATACTTTAGAAGAGAGGGAAACTCATTTACAAATCTACTAGCAATTCTTTTCTTTAGTTTTGGTATCTTGCTAACTTTCTCACGCGCTGCATGGCTCAATTACCTAACAGCGATTTTGATATTCCTATTTATGATCATAAGGGAAAGAAAAGTAACGATCAGAGTAGTACTGTTTATTTCAGTAGCCATAGCTACTTTTTTGATCTTTTGGTCAATGGCGGAGAGAATCAACATTATAGGCATAAATCTCAAAGATTTCATAATTACAAGATCTTCTCTTCAGGAATATGATTATGACCGTTTCAAAGCTCAACGTGAATTTGTAGATATAATGAGACAGACAAGTGTTATCTTTGGTTGCGGTCCAGGTAATTATGAAAAATTTGCGGGTATGGCAACTCACTCTCTTTACGCACGTTATATCGGAGAAAGAGGCTTTTTCGGTTTCTCACTTTTTGTAGTTTTTATCATAATGATCTGGCGAAAGGTTTCTCACTCTTCAATTAAAATATTCTTGATACCGGTCATTCTAGGTCAATTTGTAAACTCTTTATTCATTGACAGCTTACATTGGAGACATTTGTGGTTATTATTGATACTAGCTTATTTGTGAACAAATACAATGTAGTGTGAATCTAAGGAGGTAACAGTCACATGGCACTTGTTTCTTTTGTCATACCAGCATACAACACAGAATGTCATATCGGTCGCCCACTTAGAAGTTTAATGCAACAAACTTTGAGAGATTTTGAAATTATCATAATAGACGACGGGTCAAGCGATAAAACTAAAGAAAAAGCTGAACGGATACTCATGGAAGAAAAATTTGATAATTACACTATAATAAGTCAAATGAACAGTGGGGTTAGCAGTGCAAGAAATAGGGGTCTTAAAATTGCCAAAGGTGAGTACGCGGCTTTTTTAGATGCTGATGATTATGTTAGACAAGATTTGGTTGAAAAAATCAACAAAATGGTTACTAAAAATACATTTGATATAATTTTGTGGAAATTCGGAGTTGTGGATCCTGAAGGCAGATACTGCAACGCACCGTCTAGAATTTTTTCCTACGCTATGAAGGAATCCAACAAGGAATTAATTATTCAGGTAATGAAATTTTAAAGATGAACATCATCCAGAGAACTTTGTCAATTCATATAGGAAGTGCGGCGTACTAAGAAAACATAGAAAGTTTATCACAAATCGTGATATGGCTAGTAAAGCTCTGTTCCTATTATTTCAAATTAATCCAAAGATAGCCGTTCTCTTTACAAAAGTTTTTGGATAACCATAATTCTGCCTTACTAAACTGAACTTTGGGAAATGTCACGTTTAAACTCACGGAAGGTTAAATTAGGAGGAACTTAATCATGAGGATTCTTGTTGTATCATTGAAATTTTCACCAGGGCATTTTTCGCATATGGTCGCATATACCAAGTTGTTTTTGGAACTTGGTCATGATGCATTCCTATTCTTGTCAAAAGATTATTCCGATATGGTTGAAGAACAAGAAATACCTGTTCTATTTTTTGAAGAAAACACCCGGTATCCTGAGGCAGGTCTTGTATTGTTTCACAATGTATCAACTATCAATCACAAAGTCGCAGATTATTACAAAAAAAGGGTGCTAAAATTATTTATGTTTATCATGAGCCATTTGATAGTGTTTCCGAGTACTTGAAAGAGGGAATAAAGCAAACAATAAAGGCCATTGGGGCACATTATTTTTAAACTAAACTGCTAAAATTATCAGATTTGGTGATTGTACCATCAAATTTTGCATTGAAGCTTTACCAGAAGAGTGATGTGAAATATTGCAAGAATGTAGAAGTAATACCACTTTTGTTCGACGATGAACTAAAAGAATCACTAGATATCGATAAAAAGGAGTATTTCTCATATATCGGACACGCTGTAGTTGGTCATGCATTTGATGTTTACTTAGATTTCATCAAGTATGCTTACAAGAAAGGAAGTAAGTTGAAATTCATGATTGCAACTAAAACAAACCTAAATAAAATACTTTCAAGGGATAAAATCCTTCAGGAGATGATTTCAAAAGATGTTTTAAAGGTAACACACGGAAGGCCTTTGAAGAATACCGAGATAAATGACGTGTATTTTAGAAGTTTTTGTGTGTAGAATATTTATAGGAGAAGTACCCAAAGTGGAGTCCTTCCTAAGGCTTTCATGTTTGGAACGCCAGTTATAGCATCGAAGGTTGGGAGTTTCCCAGAGTATGTTATGAACGGTAAAAATGGCTTTATCTTGGAAACAAAAAATATAAGTGATTATCGATATCTTCTCACTCTCGTCCATGAAGTTCAAAACAAATTGGCACGTATGTCGTTGAACGCTAGAGAAACATTTAAGAGAACTTTCTGGTACAAAGCTTATGTTGCTAAGGTAAAGAATTTACTGGCGAAGATAACAAGTTAACGTCAATTTTAGGAGGGAAAAATCGTATGCAGTCTTTAGAAATTATAGTTGTTTCTCCTTACTCACCCAAATGGTCAAACATCGGATCAATAAGGTGGGAAAAACTGGCTAAATATCTCTCTAAACGCCATAAAATAACATTAATTACAAGTGCCTTTCCTGAAAAAGGTTATGAGCGCTCTTATGACATTGGAAATGCAAACCTGATAGAAGTCCCGTTGAAATTCTATTGGAAAAATCCCTACACACTTTCAAAACAAAATACACGCGAATACAATAGTCGAATTTCTTTTCTGCGGAAACTAAAAGCAGAACTGCGGGTTCCTTTAGAAAGAGTTTTTCCAATATCATCAGGTGGAATGCTTTGTCACGATATGAACTCTTATAAGAGGGAAATAGAAAAATTAATTTCTAAAGAAAAAACAACGGTGCTTATAACCACCTATGACCCCTGGTTTACACTTAAATTAGGAAATTACTTTAAGCGAAGGTATGAGAAGCTATTTTGGATAGCAGACTTTAGGGATCCTTCGTTTGGAATACATGAAAGCAAATTGTCAAATTTGCCACTTTTTAGGATGCAAACTAAAAAAATTCTCAGATTATCGGATCTAATCACAGTTGTTACAAAATACATGCAACAATCTTATTCCGAATTAACATCAAAAAAGGTTATTTTTCTCCCAAATGGATATGATGGGAGTTTGCACTTTGGAGAAAGCTCAAACAAGATCAAGAAAGAAAACCATCTTTCCATAGCATACACCGGCAGTTTGCATCCTAAAACACGAGAGATTTCATACTTTGTGACAGTTTTAGAAAAAGTGACGACGATTTCACCACAAGTCAAGGTTAGTTTCAACTACGCGGGATTTCAAGCTGACATTGTTGAAGCAGAATTTTCTAAAAGGAAGCTGGGAAAAATACTCAACAATCATGGATTTTTGAAAAGAGATCAAGCCTTGAAGTTGCAAAAACAAGCAGATATTTTACTGTTGATCGCTTACACTGGGGACGATCCCGAGATAGGTAAATCCATAAGAACCGGCAAGGTATATGAATACCTTGCTTCTGGTAAACCTATTCTTGCTATAGCTCCGAGGGACTGGGAGATGAAAGAAGAAATAGAGTGCGACGGTGTATCAAAGGTCTTTGATAAAAATCAAATAGATGAAATGGCTCAATATCTAGTTGACTTGGCAAGAAGACAGAAGATTGAAATCAATTTTCAAAAGCGAAAAGAAGTGATTGAGAAATATCTCTACAAAAATCTTGCACTCCAGTTGGAGCGAGAGCTGGAAAGCTTGGTGAGGGAAAGGGAACGTGATCAGTTGTGAAAGTGCTTGCTCTCGGTGAGCCTGTTCAGAAATCTTGTCAAACAGGCATTAAGATTAAAACAAGTCCGATGTGTTAATGGCGATCTGAGAACAGCAGTCTTCATATAATTCAACAATGACTTGGAGGTAAAACTGAATGAAAACACTGGTTATAACCGACTTTGCTCCAACTGTCCCAAATCCAAATTCTGGTATCTTCATTGTTCGAAAGTACAGCGCTAGAGTTCTTAGGGATAAACTTCGATTTCATCCCGTTGGGGACTGTGTGGTGCATTAACATGGCTTTGTCCTTTCCGTGGCAAAGTTTTCAAGAGTTAGGACTGTATTTCAGAACCTGGTAAATTTATTAGTGCTAATTCTCACTGTTTCTTACATATGTATGTACTCATTTTCTTACGGAGGAGCTTCTGGAATGCACTAGAGAATTCATGTACAGTTTCCCAGCTCGCTTCCATTATCACAACTTCTGGACAAAAAACAAAAAACAGAAAGATTTATGGTGAAAATTCTTCTGGTTCTTTCAGCTGAATTAATAGCAATGCTGAAGAAGTACGAGTCAGTAAATGTATTTGGAAGGTGATATTATATGACGGTTCTATCCCTAGTTGGTGCGCGTCCCCAGATCATAAAAGAAGCGGTACTGAATAAAGAATTTCAGAAAGCCGGAATAAAAGAAATCCTTGTTCATTCTGGCCAACATTACGACTACAACATGTCGGATGTATTTTTCAAGGTGCTGGATATAAGGCAACCTGATTACAACCTAAACGTGGGTTCTGGCACGCATGCAGAAATGACAGCTAGGATCATGATCGAGTTCGAAAAAGTTCTCGTCAAGGAAAAACCCGATATCGTCTTAGTCTACGGTGATACGAACACCACTTTAGCTGGATCGCTGGTGGGCGCGAAGTTGAAGATACCTGTCGCGCACGTTGAGGCTGGATTGAGACAGAAACCGAAAGACATGCCTGAGGAGATAAACAGGATAGTCACCGACCATGTTTCGAGCTTGCTCTTCTGTCCAAGCCAGCTCGCTGTAGAGAATTTGAAGAAAGAAGGCATCATCCAGGGAGTGCATTTCGTTGGTGACGTCATGTACGAATTGTTTTTGAAGATGAAACCTTACTTCACATACGAGCTGATCGAACAGCTGGGCTTAAAAGAGAACAGCTACATTGTGTGCACGATTCACCGAGATTTCAACACCGATGTGAAAGAAAGCCTTGAAACTATTTTCAAAGAGCTTTCAGAAATTGCTAGAGAAATGAAGGTCGTTTTTCCAATCCATCCCAGAACAAGAAAAAAGATAACCGAGTTTGGACTTTATGATTATGCAAGGAATTTGACATTGATCGATCCTGTGGATTATTTGGCTATGATGGGATTGGTTGAGAAAAGCCTTTGCGTGATCACGGACTCAGGTGGGCTACAGAAAGAAGCGTACTGGTGTGAAAAAAGAGCCATAGTTGTGATGCCGGACACAGGCTGGAGAGAACTGATCGAGTGTGGCTGGAACAGGCTCACTGAACCAGGAAAGATACGCGAAACATTGAACGAATTGTTGAAAAGTGGGAATATCGACTATCCCAGAAATGTTTACGGTGAAGGTGATTCGAGTCAGAGGATCGTGAAAGAATTGAACAATCCTTGCTATTAGGCGTGTGAAAGCATAAAGTTATGCTACTATGTTACTATAGCTGGATCCCTACTCGCTAAACCACAGAAAAGCTGAAACGGAGGGACAGTCACAGTGTATCTTCACATTCTCATCGACAACTTTTACACGAGCAAATTCATAGACTTTGTGCGTCAATACTTCGACTCTTCATCGCATGTATTCGTGACGTTCGCTCATAACTCAAGGTATCTGAACTCAAACGAAGTGAATAAGCTTGAATTCTTGAATATCAAGCATGTGAGATGGTTGTACAAGAAGATGTCGGAAGCCGATCTTGTATTCCTTCATTCAACTTTTTGCGCAAGGAGCCTTCTTCTTCTATTTTTGAACCAAAAGTGTCTCTCGAAAACGATCTGGGTATTATGGGGTGGCGATCTTTATAACTACTGGCTGAACGACTCTCACACGATCAAGGAACGTGTATTGGAGAAAGTCAGAGGCTCTGTGATCAAAAGAATTGCAGGAGTAGTTGCTTTGGTAAAAGAAGACTACGAGTTTGCCAAGGAAAAGTACAATACAAGTGCAGAATATATTTACGCTTTTTATCCAAATCCCGTTGATTTCTCAATGCTAGACACCGCTTCAAAAGAAGTCTGTAATAGATCCGAACGACGAATCCTTATCGGGAATTCCGCAGCTCCAACTAACAACCATTTAGAGATTCTTAACGCATTGGCGCGATATCGAATGGAAAACGTTGAGATTATCTGTCCCCTATCCTACGGCCCACAAGATTACGCGAACAAAGTGCAGGAGTATGGATTAGAATTATTTGGCAACAGATTCATCGCCTTGAGAGAATTTTTATCCCCAAAAGAGTATGCTAAACTATTAAGTAGTGTCGACGTTGCTATCTTCGCTCATAGAAGGCAACAAGCTCTCGGGAATATTTTGGCATTGCTTTACCTTGGCAAAAAAGTATATGTTCGAAGCGATATTTCCACCTGGAGTTTTCTCAATCGATTAGGGATCAAGGTGTTCGATGCAAAAGCTATTTTAGATGGTCTTGAAACGGATCTTTTCTCACTTGAAGAACAAGTGGCAGTTAGAAACCGTGAGATAGTACGTTCGGAGTTTTCTGAAGATCATTGCGCTCAACTTTGGAAAAACGCTTTTGAGTTTTGCCGGAAGCCTTAACTACAAGGGGAGGGGCATCATGAAAGGCATAATTCTCTTTCAGGTGGACAAGCGACAAGATTCTATCCAGCAACCATTGCAGTGAGCAAGCAGCTTTTACCTGTGTATGACAAGCCCATGATTTATTACCCGCTTTCGGTGTTGTTGTTCGCTGGCATCAGGGATATACTCATCATAACCAATCCAGAGTTTCTGCCGCTGTACCGAAAATTGCTTCAAGATGGTTCTCATTTAGGTATAAGCATAACCTACAAGGAGCAGAGCAAACCCCGTGGGATAGCCGACGCTTTTATAGTTGGCGAAGAATTCATAGAGGATTCAAAAGTGTGTCTCATCCTGGGGGATAACCTATTCTTCGGGCAGAGCTTTGGACAAACGGTTCAGAAAGCTGCTCAGCTTGAAGAAGGTGCGGTGATCTTTGCCTATCCAGTGCGTAATCCGAAAGATTTCGGTGTGGTTGAGTTCGACGAAAATGGGAAGGCGATCTCGATAGAAGAAAAGCCGGAGAAACCTAGATCTCACTGGGCAGTTCCAGGACTGTACTTTTACGACAACCAAGTGGTAGAAATAGCAAAGCACTTAAAACCATCAGCGCGCGGCGAACTGGAGATCACAGACGTGAATAAAGAATATTTGAAAATGGAAAAATTAAGGGTGGTACCACTTGGCAGAGGTGTGGCATGGCTGGACACGGGAACTCCGGATGGATTGTTGGAAGCATCGAATTTCGTTGCAACAATACAAAGAAGGCAGGGTTTTTACATCGCCTGCATTGAAGAAGTAGCCTTTAGAATGGGTTACATAACGAGAGAACAATTGCTGGAACTGGGGAAGAAGCAGGAAAAAACAGAGTATGGAAGGTATATACTGGAGTTGGCAGGTGAGAAGGCATGATAAACGTAACAAGAAGTATGATGCCAGAATTCGACAAGTACGTTCAGATGATAGAAAAACTGTGGCATACACGATGGCTCACAAACAATGGAGAGTACCTGGTTGAACTTGAAAAGTCGCTCGAAAAAAGATTCGACACGAGATGTGCCATCGTTTCGAATGGTACGCTAGCATTACTGATCTCCGTAGAACTTTTTGACTTTCCCCCGGATTCCGAGATAATAACAACCCCCTTCACCTTTGTTGCAACAGCAGGATCCATCCTATGGCAGAAATACAAGCCGGTATTTGTCGATATAGATCGTGAAACCTTCAACATAGATGTGCGAGCCATCGAGAGTCGGATAACTGACAAAACCAAAGCGATTTTGGCTGTTCACGTCTTTGGAAACCCTTGTGAAGTGGAGAAAATCGAAGAAATTGCGAGACGCTTTCAACTGAAAATCATCTACGACGCTGCGCACTGCTTTGACGTCTATTATAAAGGTAGATCTATATATAAGTACGGCGACGTATCTATTGCAAGCTTTCACGCAACAAAAGTTTTCCATACTATAGAGGGTGGAGCAGTATTTTCGGACAATGCAGAGCTGGTAGAACGCGCCAAAAGATTGAGAAACTTTGGGTTTGACGAAAATGTACAGATCGTTGACAAGGGAATCAACGCCAAAATGAACGAATTCCAGGCAGCCATGGGACTGCTCAATTTGGAGATCGTAGATCGAGAGATCGAAAAACGGCGAAGATTGTACGAAATTTACAAAAGAGAACTCCGAGGTATCGTGGAGTTTCAAAGACTGTCTGAGGGTATCACCAAGTACAATTACATATACATGCCTGTCGTGTTTCCAAGTGGAGACATACGGGATGCAGTACATGAGGAGCTCAAAAAGCAAGGTTACAACACAAGGAAGTATTTCTTCCCATCCTTGGATACTGTGTTCGACAAAGATAACCGGTGCGAGGTAGCTCGTGATATTTCTCAAAGGATTTTGCATTTGCCCTTATATGGTGATCTCGAAGAAGAACATGTTGAAACAATATGTTCGGTGATAAAGGCATGTGTTCGGGGGTGAAAACGTGCAAACAAGCTTCTACACATCAGAAGAACTGCAGAGTATGGGTTTCAAGTCTGTAGGTAAGAACGTTTTGATAAGTAGAAAAGCATCGATATATAGGCCGGAGCTGATTGAAATAGGCGATAATGTTAGAATCGATGATTTCTGTATAGTATCCGGAAAAATAAAGCTGGGAAGTTTTATTCACATAGCAGCTGGCTGTTTTTTGTTCGCGGGAGAAGCAGGTATAACAATGGAGGACTTCAGTGGCTTGTCAGCTAGGGTTTGTGTGTACGCCGTTTCCGATGATTACTCCGGTCAATACATGACGAATCCTATGGTACCTATGAAATTTCGAAACGTCATAAGTGGCCATGTGTTAATAAAAAAACATGTTATAGTCGGAGCTGGCAGTATTATACTGCCAGGTGTCACTATAGGCACTGGAGCTGCTGTTGGAAGTTTGTCTTTGGTTAATAAGGATGTGCCTGATTGGACAATCGTCGCTGGTATACCTGCGAAGCCACTTAAAGAAAGGAAAAAAGATTTGCTGGAACTTGAAAGGCAGTTGTACGACGAGCTGATGGGGTGATCATGTGATTCTTCTAGTCACAGGCTGCTGTGGCTTCATAGGTAGCAATTTCGTTTACTACTACCTCGATACCCATAAAGACGCTCACATCGTTGGACTTGACAAACTTACTTACGCTGGGAACTTGGACAATCTCTCCAATCTCAATGATGAACAAAGAAGGCGGTTCACCTTTGTCAGAGGGGACATTAACAACTCGGAGCTGGTCGAACACCTTATAGGTAGCTACGATATAGATATAATAGTGAACTTTGCCGCCGAGAGTCATGTGGATAGATCCATATACAATCCGAGGACTTTCTTAGAAACAAATGTGCTTGGAGTTCAAACGTTGTTAGATGTAGCAAGGAAGATGTGGTATGTGAACGGAGCATGGAAGAAAGGAAAGAGATTCATTCAAATATCAACAGACGAAGTGTATGGTACTCTGGGGCCAACGGGGCAATTCACTGAGAAAACTCCGCTCGCTCCAAGAAGCCCGTATTCCGCCAGTAAAGCCGCCGCAGACTTACTTGTCATGGCTTATCACGAGACTTACGGAATGCCAGTGAATATCACACGGTGCTCGAACAATTACGGTCCTTATCAGTTTCCAGAGAAACTGATCCCGCTGATGATACTTAACGCTCTGGAGCACAAACCCCTACCTGTTTACGGTGATGGGCGATACGTGAGAGATTGGATACACGTGTTCGATCACTGCAGGGCGATTGACTTAGTGATTGAGAAGGGGGAAAACGGCGAAATATACAATATAGGTGCAAACAACGAGTGGGAAAATATAGAAATCGTGAAAAAGATAATTGAAATCCTGAGGCAACTCACGAACGATGTTCTCATAAGCGAAAAGCTCATAACACATGTGAAGGACAGACCCGGGCATGATCGAAGATATGCCATCGATAGCACAAAAATCCGCTCAGAATTCGGGTGGAAACCGGGAATAGCTTTTGAAGAAGGACTGGAAGCGACCGTTAAGTGGTATCTTAACAACAAACAATGGGTAGAAAGGGTACGCAGCGGAGAGTACAAACAATGGTACGAGAAACATTATGTCGCTGAAAGAAATTTGCATTAGAAACGCGGATTAATTGTTGCTCCAGAAAAGATAGGAACCTCGATATCGTATGTTGTTCAGTGGAGGACTTAAGGTGCTCAAATCTTTGAAAAATGATGTGAAGTTAGCCCTCGGGAATGGTTTTGCTCATATATTCACTGCAAACGTAGTGAACAAGATCATTCAGTTTGGTACTTCCATTGTAGTTGTGAGGATCGTTTCCAAGGAGATTTATGGACAGTGGTCATATGCCAACAATATCTTAAACTTCTTTCTTCTCCTCAGCGGTTTGGGAGTTGCCTCTGGCCTTTTACAGTTTGCGAGTTCTTCAGCTAATGCGATTGATAAGTTATCGTACCTCAAATACAGCCTTAGGGTCGGGGCAAGTTTCAATCTGTTGATTGCTACGGCGCTGTTCTGCCTTTCCTGGTTCATCAAGCTTCCTCTGGCAGGAAGCGTTGAAATCCTGAGATGGCTATCTTTTCTTCCGGTATTCACGATTTCTTTCGATATCACCCAGAGTTTTCTGAGAGCAGAACTGAAGAACGCGCAATTTTCGATCGTAACAATGGTGAATACGTTCTCCTTGTTTCTCGGTATCCTGGTCTTTGGTTACTACTACCAGGTGAAAGGGCTCATTCTAAGCAGGTACATCGCTTATTTCATCACATTAATAATTGCTGGTTACATGCTGAAACCTTACTTAAGCATGTATAAAACCGTGTCACTGCCTGACAGCGAAAGTAGAAATCATTTCCTGAAGTTCTCCATCACAGCCATGCTTTCGAATGTCATGTCTCAGATTCTTTATCTTATAGACGTATTGCTGGTTGGCCTCATTGTGAAATCTGACACCGTGGTGGCAACATACAAGACCTCGACTCTTGTACCATTCGCGTTGAACTTCATTCCGTTGTCAGTCATGACCTACGTGTATCCATACTTCGCCCGAAAGAAAATGGAGAAACAATGGATCAAAGAGCGTTATCGCCGATTGGTAGAATATTTATTGCTTTTGAACAGTTGCATCTCGGTATTCTTGATCATAACTGCTCCTTTGGTCATTCGAGTACTCTTTGGTTCCAAATATCTCGACGCAGTGACAACGTTCAGGATCCTTGCCTTTGGCTACCTGATCGCAGGAACCTTCAGAATACCGGCTGGTAACATCCTGGCGAGTCTGGGAAAGGTAGAAGTGAATCTATGGAACGCTATTATTAGCGGAATTGCGAACGTGATACTGGATGCAGTGTTGATAAAAGTCTACGGTGCTATTGGAGCAGCTGTGGCTACTGTCCTCGTTTTCCTAATATCCTCCCTCTTTGGATCGCTCTATCTGAAAAGGTATCTGTCTTAACTCAAGGTATCTGTCTTAACTCGTAGAAAGGGGGAAGCTTTATGCCAGGTTTTCTTGCGGAAATATCTCTGAAGCAGGGTGTGGTGAAGAAACATTTCAATCCCACACGTGAGAGTAACTTGATAGTCGAGTCTGTGGAAGGAAAGCATTACTATGTCGAAAGAAGGACCATAAGGAAGTTCGAGCGAGACAAGGTGTTCGATGAGGATGAAAACTACATCGTTTTGACAGAGGGTGTGATACTCAACTCTTCGGAGATGCTGGAAAAATATAGGTCCGGTGATTTAAAAGAAGCCATCGTGAAAATGTACCAGCAAAATGGAGAAACATTCTTTAACGAGTTCAGAGGGAGCTTTTCTGGACTGGTGTACGACAAAAAAGCTGACAAGTGGCTCATCTACACAAACCATTTCGGAGACAAACAGATATTCTATCTGCTGCTTGAAGATAGGCTTCTGGTTGCTTCAGAGATGACCTGGATCGTGGATTACATGAAAAATAATGGCATACCTTATTCTCTCGATGAAACTGGAGCATATTTTCTTCTCACCTATGGTTACATGCTGGAAGATTACACCATAATAGAGCCGATAAAGAAGCTGACGGCAGGCAGTTGTATAAAAGCGGAAAATGGTGTATTCAGCGTTAATCGCTACTTCGTAGTAGACAACAAACCAGACAACACGCAGACGGAAGACGAAATTATTGAGAACATAGATAAGCTGTTTCGCAAGGCGGTTAAGTTAGAGTTCGAGAAAGATAGAGAGCACAACTTCAAACACATTGCTTCCCTGAGTGGCGGACTCGATTCAAGAATGACAGTGTGGGTCGCTCACGAAATGGGTTACACAGAACAGCTGAATGTCACATTTTCGCAGACAGATTACATAGATGAAGCTGTGGCGAGAAGCATTGCCCGGGACTTGAGACACGACTGGGTTTTCTTCTCCCTTGATAATGGTCTGTACCTGACTAACATTTACGACATGCTCAAGATCAGTTATGGGAACGTTTTCTATTCCAGCGTTGCTCATGGTTACCACGCCTTAAGTAAGTTGAGTTTTCAGAATTATGGACTGTATCACACAGGCCAGTTGGGGGACGTGATTCTTGGAACCTACTACAGTTCCGAAGATCCCAAACAGCCTTACACACCGGGTGCGGGCGCGTACTCTACAAAATTGATCACGACAGATGAGGCAAGGGCTCTGCAATGGGAATACGCAAATGAAGAGATTTTCAAGTTCTACAATCGAGGTTTCAATGGCATCCTGTCTGGTAATTTACCGGTTCAGAAATACACCGAGGTAGCTTCCCCTTTTTTGGATGTTGATTTCTTCACGTATTGTTTGAAGATACCTTTGAGGTATCGCTTCGATCACAGAATATACAAAAAGTGGATCTTGAAGAAACACCCTGATGCCGCGAGATACGTTTGGGAGAAGATGCAGGGAAAAATAACCGATCCTTCTATAACAATACGAGGTCGCACCGTGGCTTTGAAAGCGCTACCGAGGAAGGCTTTCATCAAGCTTTTCAAGAAAAATTCCTTGTCGAGTAAGTGGCACATGAACCCTGTGGATTACTGGTACAACACAAATGAGAAGCTGAGAGATTTCATAGACTCCTTCTACGCTGAAAACATAAATTCTGTGCAGAATCTCCGTGTGAGACAGATGTGTGAAAAACTTTTCAAACAAGGAACCGCCTTGGAGAAAACTCAGGTTCTAACAATCCTCGCGGCTTGGAA
>NZ_LNFY01000004.1 GCF_011057685.1 Thermotoga sp. Ku-13t
CATCTAATAATTGATCCAAAGGTGCATTTGAGTTCTTTCGCAGAAGTTTCTTTACAAACCTTACATCCCAACAATCTTCAAAGCCCAGCGAGATTGTAAGATAATCAATATGGAACTTTGGATACTGTTGGAGCCTTCTCACCACGAATATTCCAGACATGGGATTTTCCTTCTTTGGTACAGGATTAGTAATGACCAGAACTCTCATCTTTACCCCCAGATCACAATACTCTGTGTGAATTGACAAAGGGATTTTATCACAATAGCCATCTTCAGTGGATAGGTTTTACCCCCCACGCGATCAGCTAAAAGAATCTTAATACGTACGCACAAGGCTTTTGGTTTGTCTAAAGGCAGCGACATGCTTTCAACAACATTTTATTTTAACCAAATTGGTACGTATGTTGAAATAGGCATGAATAAAGAACTATCACATCACAATTCTTCATTAGCTTCAACTAAGTCCCAAGACAGGCTTGAATAAAGAATTTCTCTCAGAAAAACGTTGTTTTCACCGTGTTGTTCAAAAGAAGGGGTATTCTATATAATGTATTCATTCGTATACTATATATTGGGAGAAAGAACCCGGGTGCTCCCAAAACAAATAGGAGGTGTTAAGGTGAAGCAACTGAGAATTGTTTACAACACAGGTGAACTGTCACAGACAGGTCGTCCCATCGTGCGCAGAAACAACATCGATGTGGAAGATTCTGTAGACTCCACAAAGGCTGTGCAAGCGGCTCAGATCATTGAAGGTCTTACCAATTACACCATTCAAGAAGTTTATTTGATAGTCACCACACAGGTTATGTAAGGAGGTGTGAAAAATGAAAAGATTATTCCTTGATTTTGTCAATCAAACGGAAGGTAAAAGAAGAAGGATAACTATCCAGTCTCCAAAGGAAAACATCACATCGGAGCAAGTGTCTCAAGCTATGGATACACTGATAAGCCTCGGAGTAGTCCCAACTGGATATGTAAAAGACAGGGCGGCGATAGTTGAGACAAACACAAATGAGTTCTTCAATCTTCTGTAGGAAGTGATTGAATGAATTTGTTTGAGACTTTTCAAGTTATTGGAAGGATCGTGGCGTTGGGTGTATTTCTTGTGGAAAGACCTAAGGATGGGGTGAACAAGAAAGAAGAAGTCAAAAAGATGGTTTTCGATTTTCTGAGTGATTTCAACATAAGGCTGCCTATACCAGATATCGTACTCAATTATGTTCTTGATTTCATGATCGACAATTTAGTAGATTTTCTAAACCAAACTCTATGGAAAAAACAGGCAGCATGAGAAGGAGGAGGGACACCCCCTCCTCTTTTGAAGAGTATTTTGAGAAATACCAGCCTTTGCTCAAGAAGATCTGCAAAGAATTCTGGCAAAGGTACTGCTATAAAATCGATTCATGGAATGATTTGTACCAGACAATACAGTATTTGTTCATCTATGCATACAATATCTGGCAGCCTGAAAAAGGTTCTTTTGAAGGTTATTTAGAAAGGGTGATTAGATACAAATTGAGATCGATGCTGAACGGAGAATACGCACCATGGAGCAGCAAAAGCCCATTCACATTTTTAAATGACAGAAAGGTGCAGCTTTATTTTATGGAAGAAGATCTTCTGGAAGAGTATTCATATGAAATGAATATTTAGAAAGACCAGCCCCCTTCAAGGGGGCTTTTTGTTTTGTATTATTTCAAATCACCAAAGTACAGTTTCCAAGCCGCGAGGATTGTTAGAACCTGAGTTTTCTCCAAGGCGGTTCCTTGTTTGAAAAGTTTTTCACACATCTGTCTCACACGGAGATTCTGCACAGAATTTATGTTTTCAGCGTAGAAGGAGTCTATGAAATCTCTCAGCTTCTCATTTGTGTTGTACCAGTAATCCACAGGGTTCATGTGCCACTTACTCGACAAGGAATTTTTCTTGAAAAGCTTGATGAAAGCCTTCCTCGGTAGCGCTTTCAAAGCCACGGTGCGACCTCGTATTGTTATAGAAGGATCGGTTATTTTTCCCTGCATCTTCTCCCAAACGTATCTCGCGGCATCAGGGTGTTTCTTCAAGATCCACTTTTTGTATATTCTGTGATCGAAGCGATACCTCAAAGGTATCTTCAAACAATACGTGAAGAAATCAACATCCAAAAAAGGGGAAGCTACCTCGGTGTATTTCTGAACCGGTAAATTACCAGACAGGATGCCATTGAAACCTCGATTGTAGAACTTGAAAATCTCTTCATTTGCGTATTCCCATTGCAGAGCCCTTGCCTCATCTGTCGTGATCAATTTTGTAGAGTACGCGCCCGCACCCGGTGTGTAAGGCTGTTTGGGATCTTCGGAACTGTAGTAGGTTCCAAGAATCACGTCCCCCAACTGGCCTGTGTGATACAGTCCATAATTCTGAAAACTCAACTTACTTAAGGCGTGGTAACCATGAGCAACGCTGGAATAGAAAACGTTCCCATAACTGATCTTGAGCATGTCGTAAATGTTAGTCAGGTACAGACCATTATCAAGGGAGAAGAAAACCCAGTCGTGTCTCAAGTCCCGGGCAATGCTTCTCGCCACAGCTTCATCTATGTAATCTGTCTGCGAAAATGTGACATTCAGCTGTTCTGTGTAACCCATTTCGTGAGCGACCCACACTGTCATTCTTGAATCGAGTCCGCCACTCAGGGAAGCAATGTGTTTGAAGTTGTGCTCTCTATCTTTCTCGAACTCTAACTTAACCGCCTTGCGAAACAGCTTATCTATGTTCTCAATAATTTCGTCTTCCGTCTGCGTGTTGTCTGGTTTGTTGTCTACTACGAAGTAGCGATTAACGCTGAATACACCATTTTCCGCTTTTATACAACTGCCTGCCGTCAGCTTCTTTATCGGCTCTATTATGGTGTAATCTTCCAGCATGTAACCATAGGTGAGAAGAAAATATGCTCCAGTTTCATCGAGAGAATAAGGTATGCCATTATTTTTCATGTAATCCACGATCCAGGTCATCTCTGAAGCAACCAGAAGCCTATCTTCAAGCAGCAGATAGAATATCTGTTTGTCTCCGAAATGGTTTGTGTAGATGAGCCACTTGTCAGCTTTTTTGTCGTACACCAGTCCAGAAAAGCTCCCTCTGAACTCGTTAAAGAATGTTTCTCCATTTTGCTGGTACATTTTCACGATGGCTTCTTTTAAATCACCGGACCTATATTTTTCCAGCATCTCCGAAGAGTTGAGTATCACACCCTCTGTCAAAACGATGTAGTTTTCATCCTCATCGAACACCTTGTCTCGCTCGAACTTCCTTATGGTCCTTCTTTCGACATAGTAATGCTTTCCTTCCACAGACTCGACTATCAAGTTACTCTCACGTGTGGGATTGAAATGTTTCTTCACCACACCCTGCTTCAGAGATATTTCCGCAAGAAAACCTGGCATAAAGCTTCCCCCTTTCTACGAGTTAAGACAGATACCTTGAGTTAAGACAGATACCTTTTCAGATAGAGCGATCCAAAGAGGGAGGATATTAGGAAAACGAGGACAGTAGCCACAGCTGCTCCAATAGCACCGTAGACTTTTATCAACACTGCATCCAGTATCACGTTCGCAATTCCGCTAATAATAGCGTTCCATAGATTCACTTCTACCTTTCCCAGACTCGCCAGGATGTTACCAGCCGGTATTCTGAAGGTTCCTGCGATCAGGTAGCCAAAGGCAAGGATCCTGAACGTTGTCACTGCGTCGAGATATTTGGAACCAAAGAGTACTCGAATGACCAAAGGAGCAGTTATGATCAAGAATACCGAGATGCAACTGTTCAAAAGCAATAAATATTCTACCAATCGGCGATAACGCTCTTTGATCCATTGTTTCTCCATTTTCTTTCGGGCGAAGTATGGATACACGTAGGTCATGACTGACAACGGAATGAAGTTCAACGCGAATGGTACAAGAGTCGAGGTCTTGTAT
Organism: Thermotoga sp. Ku-13t; assembly: GCF_011057685.1. Classification (NCBI taxonomy): domain Bacteria; kingdom Thermotogati; phylum Thermotogota; class Thermotogae; order Thermotogales; family Thermotogaceae; genus Thermotoga; species Thermotoga sp. Ku-13t. Next base: position 3,960 of record NZ_LNFY01000004.1, read on the forward strand.
GTTGCCACCACGGTGTCAGATTTCACAATGAGGCCAACCAGCAATACGTCTATAAGATAAAGAATCTGAGACATGACATTCGAAAGCATGGCTGTGATGGAGAACTTCAGGAAATGATTTCTACTTTCGCTGTCAGGCAGTGACACGGTTTTATACATGCTTAAGTAAGGTTTCAGCATGTAACCAGCAATTATTAATGTGATGAAATAAGCGATGTACCTGCTTAGAATGAGCCCTTTCACCTGGTAGTAGTAACCAAAGACCAGGATACCGAGAAACAAGGAGAACGTATTCACCATTGTTACGATCGAAAATTGCGCGTTCTTCAGTTCTGCTCTCAGAAAACTCTGGGTGATATCGAAAGAAATCGTGAATACCGGAAGAAAAGATAGCCATCTCAGGATTTCAACGCTTCCTGCCAGAGGAAGCTTGATGAACCAGGAAAGGCAGAACAGCGCCGTAGCAATCAACAGATTGAAACTTGCCCCGACCCTAAGGCTGTATTTGAGGTACGATAACTTATCAATCGCATTAGCTGAAGAACTCGCAAACTGTAAAAGGCCAGAGGCAACTCCCAAACCGCTGAGGAGAAGAAAGAAGTTTAAGATATTGTTGGCATATGACCACTGTCCATAAATCTCCTTGGAAACGATCCTCACAACTACAATGGAAGTACCAAACTGAATGATCTTGTTCACTACGTTTGCAGTGAATATATGAGCAAAACCATTCCCGAGGGCTAACTTCACATCATTTTTCAAAGATTTGAGCACCTTAAGTCCTCCACTGAACAACATACGATATCGAGGTTCCTATCTTTTCTGGAGCAACAATTAATCCGCGTTTCTAATGCAAATTTCTTTCAGCGACATAATGTTTCTCGTACCATTGTTTGTACTCTCCGCTGCGTACCCTTTCTACCCATTGTTTGTTGTTAAGATACCACTTAACGGTCGCTTCCAGTCCTTCTTCAAAAGCTATTCCCGGTTTCCACCCGAATTCTGAGCGGATTTTTGTGCTATCGATGGCATATCTTCGATCATGCCCGGGTCTGTCCTTCACATGTGTTATGAGCTTTTCGCTTATGAGAACATCGTTCGTGAGTTGCCTCAGGATTTCAATTATCTTTTTCACGATTTCTATATTTTCCCACTCGTTGTTTGCACCTATATTGTATATTTCGCCGTTTTCCCCCTTCTCAATCACTAAGTCAATCGCCCTGCAGTGATCGAACACGTGTATCCAATCTCTCACGTATCGCCCATCACCGTAAACAGGTAGGGGTTTGTGCTCCAGAGCGTTAAGTATCATCAGCGGGATCAGTTTCTCTGGAAACTGATAAGGACCGTAATTGTTCGAGCACCGTGTGATATTCACTGGCATTCCGTAAGTCTCGTGATAAGCCATGACAAGTAAGTCTGCGGCGGCTTTACTGGCGGAATACGGGCTTCTTGGAGCGAGCGGAGTTTTCTCAGTGAATTGCCCCGTTGGCCCCAGAGTACCATACACTTCGTCTGTTGATATTTGAATGAATCTCTTTCCTTTCTTCCATGCTCCGTTCACATACCACATCTTCCTTGCTACATCTAACAACGTTTGAACTCCAAGCACATTTGTTTCTAAGAAAGTCCTCGGATTGTATATGGATCTATCCACATGACTCTCGGCGGCAAAGTTCACTATTATATCTATATCGTAGCTACCTATAAGGTGTTCGACCAGCTCCGAGTTGTTAATGTCCCCTCTGACAAAGGTGAACCGCCTTCTTTGTTCATCATTGAGATTGGAGAGATTGTCCAAGTTCCCAGCGTAAGTAAGTTTGTCAAGTCCAACGATGTGAGCGTCTTTATGGGTATCGAGGTAGTAGTAAACGAAATTGCTACCTATGAAGCCACAGCAGCCTGTGACTAGAAGAATCACATGATCACCCCATCAGCTCGTCGTACAACTGCCTTTCAAGTTCCAGCAAATCTTTTTTCCTTTCTTTAAGTGGCTTCGCAGGTATACCAGCGACGATTGTCCAATCAGGCACATCCTTATTAACCAAAGACAAACTTCCAACAGCAGCTCCAGTGCCTATAGTGACACCTGGCAGTATAATACTGCCAGCTCCGACTATAACATGTTTTTTTATTAACACATGGCCACTTATGACGTTTCGAAATTTCATAGGTACCATAGGATTCGTCATGTATTGACCGGAGTAATCATCGGAAACGGCGTACACACAAACCCTAGCTGACAAGCCACTGAAGTCCTCCATTGTTATACCTGCTTCTCCCGCGAACAAAAAACAGCCAGCTGCTATGTGAATAAAACTTCCCAGCTTTATTTTTCCGGATACTATACAGAAATCATCGATTCTAACATTATCGCCTATTTCAATCAGCTCCGGCCTATATATCGATGCTTTTCTACTTATCAAAACGTTCTTACCTACAGACTTGAAACCCATACTCTGCAGTTCTTCTGATGTGTAGAAGCTTGTTTGCACGTTTTCACCCCCGAACACATGCCTTTATCACCGAACATATTGTTTCAACATGTTCTTCTTCGAGATCACCATATAAGGGCAAATGCAAAATCCTTTGAGAAATATCACGAGCTACCTCGCACCGGTTATCTTTGTCGAACACAGTATCCAAGGATGGGAAGAAATACTTCCTTGTGTTGTAACCTTGCTTTTTGAGCTCCTCATGTACTGCATCCCGTATGTCTCCACTTGGAAACACGACAGGCATGTATATGTAATTGTACTTGGTGATACCCTCAGACAGTCTTTGAAACTCCACGATACCTCGGAGTTCTCTTTTGTAAATTTCGTACAATCTTCGCCGTTTTTCGATCTCTCGATCTACGATCTCCAAATTGAGCAGTCCCATGGCTGCCTGGAATTCGTTCATTTTGGCGTTGATTCCCTTGTCAACGATCTGTACATTTTCGTCAAACCCAAAGTTTCTCAATCTTTTGGCGCGTTCTACCAGCTCTGCATTGTCCGAAAATACTGCTCCACCCTCTATAGTATGGAAAACTTTTGTTGCGTGAAAGCTTGCAATAGATACGTCGCCGTACTTATATATAGATCTACCTTTATAATAGACGTCAAAGCAGTGCGCAGCGTCGTAGATGATTTTCAGTTGAAAGCGTCTCGCAATTTCTTCGATTTTCTCCACTTCACAAGGGTTTCCAAAGACGTGAACAGCCAAAATCGCTTTGGTTTTGTCAGTTATCCGACTCTCGATGGCTCGCACATCTATGTTGAAGGTTTCACGATCTATATCGACAAATACCGGCTTGTATTTCTGCCATAGGATGGATCCTGCTGTTGCAACAAAGGTGAAGGGGGTTGTTATTATCTCGGAATCCGGGGGAAAGTCAAAAAGTTCTACGGAGATCAGTAATGCTAGCGTACCATTCGAAACGATGGCACATCTCGTGTCGAATCTTTTTTCGAGCGACTTTTCAAGTTCAACCAGGTACTCTCCATTGTTTGTGAGCCATCGTGTATGCCACAGTTTTTCTATCATCTGAACGTACTTGTCGAATTCTGGCATCATACTTCTTGTTACGTTTATCATGCCTTCTCACCTGCCAACTCCAGTATATACCTTCCATACTCTGTTTTTTCCTGCTTCTTCCCCAGTTCCAGCAATTGTTCTCTCGTTATGTAACCCATTCTAAAGGCTACTTCTTCAATGCAGGCGATGTAAAAACCCTGCCTTCTTTGTATTGTTGCAACGAAATTCGATGCTTCCAACAATCCATCCGGAGTTCCCGTGTCCAGCCATGCCACACCTCTGCCAAGTGGTACCACCCTTAATTTTTCCATTTTCAAATATTCTTTATTCACGTCTGTGATCTCCAGTTCGCCGCGCGCTGATGGTTTTAAGTGCTTTGCTATTTCTACCACTTGGTTGTCGTAAAAGTACAGTCCTGGAACTGCCCAGTGAGATCTAGGTTTCTCCGGCTTTTCTTCTATCGAGATCGCCTTCCCATTTTCGTCGAACTCAACCACACCGAAATCTTTCGGATTACGCACTGGATAGGCAAAGATCACCGCACCTTCTTCAAGCTGAGCAGCTTTCTGAACCGTTTGTCCAAAGCTCTGCCCGAAGAATAGGTTATCCCCCAGGATGAGACACACTTTTGAATCCTCTATGAATTCTTCGCCAACTATAAAAGCGTCGGCTATCCCACGGGGTTTGCTCTGCTCCTTGTAGGTTATGCTTATACCTAAATGAGAACCATCTTGAAGCAATTTTCGGTACAGCGGCAGAAACTCTGGATTGGTTATGATGAGTATATCCCTGATGCCAGCGAACAACAACACCGAAAGCGGGTAATAAATCATGGGCTTGTCATACACAGGTAAAAGCTGCTTGCTCACTGCAATGGTTGCTGGATAGAATCTTGTCGCTTGTCCACCTGAAAGAGAATTATGCCTTTCATGATGCCCCTCCCCTTGTAGTTAAGGCTTCCGGCAAAACTCAAAAGCGTTTTTCCAAAGTTGAGCGCAATGATCTTCAGAAAACTCCGAACGTACTATCTCACGGTTTCTAACTGCCACTTGTTCTTCAAGTGAGAAAAGATCCGTTTCAAGACCATCTAAAATAGCTTTTGCATCGAACACCTTGATCCCTAATCGATTGAGAAAACTCCAGGTGGAAATATCGCTTCGAACATATACTTTTTTGCCAAGGTAAAGCAATGCCAAAATATTCCCGAGAGCTTGTTGCCTTCTATGAGCGAAGATAGCAACGTCGACACTACTTAATAGTTTAGCATACTCTTTTGGGGATAAAAATTCTCTCAAGGCGATGAATCTGTTGCCAAATAATTCTAATCCATACTCCTGCACTTTGTTCGCGTAATCTTGTGGGCCGTAGGATAGGGGACAGATAATCTCAACGTTTTCCATTCGATATCGCGCCAATGCGTTAAGAATCTCTAAATGGTTGTTAGTTGGAGCTGCGGAATTCCCGATAAGGATTCGTCGTTCGGATCTATTACAGACTTCTTTTGAAGCGGTGTCTAGCATTGAGAAATCAACGGGATTTGGATAAAAAGCGTAAATATATTCTGCACTTGTATTGTACTTTTCCTTGGCAAACTCGTAGTCTTCTTTTACCAAAGCAACTACTCCTGCAATTCTTTTGATCACAGAGCCTCTGACTTTCTCCAATACACGTTCCTTGATCGTGTGAGAGTCGTTCAGCCAGTAGTTATAAAGATCGCCACCCCATAATACCCAGATCGTTTTCGAGAGACACTTTTGGTTCAAAAATAGAAGAAGAAGGCTCCTTGCGCAAAAAGTTGAATGAAGGAATACAAGATCGGCTTCCGACATCTTCTTGTACAACCATCTCACATGCTTGATATTCAAGAATTCAAGCTTATTCACTTCGTTTGAGTTCAGATACCTTGAGTTATGAGCGAACGTCACGAATACATGCGATGAAGAGTCGAAGTATTGACGCACAAAGTCTATGAATTTGCTCGTGTAAAAGTTGTCGATGAGAATGTGAAGATACACTGTGACTGTCCCTCCGTTTCAGCTTTTCTGTGGTTTAGCGAGTAGGGATCCAGCTATAGTAACATAGTAGCATAACTTTATGCTTTCACACGCCTAATAGCAAGGATTGTTCAATTCTTTCACGATCCTCTGACTCGAATCACCTTCACCGTAAACATTTCTGGGATAGTCGATATTCCCACTTTTCAACAATTCGTTCAATGTTTCGCGTATCTTTCCTGGTTCAGTGAGCCTGTTCCAGCCACACTCGATCAGTTCTCTCCAGCCTGTGTCCGGCATCACAACTATGGCTCTTTTTTCACACCAGTACGCTTCTTTCTGTAGCCCACCTGAGTCCGTGATCACGCAAAGGCTTTTCTCAACCAATCCCATCATAGCCAAATAATCCACAGGATCGATCAATGTCAAATTCCTTGCATAATCATAAAGTCCAAACTCGGTTATCTTTTTTCTTGTTCTGGGATGGATTGGAAAAACGACCTTCATTTCTCTAGCAATTTCTGAAAGCTCTTTGAAAATAGTTTCAAGGCTTTCTTTCACATCGGTGTTGAAATCTCGGTGAATCGTGCACACAATGTAGCTGTTCTCTTTTAAGCCCAGCTGTTCGATCAGCTCGTATGTGAAGTAAGGTTTCATCTTCAAAAACAATTCGTACATGACGTCACCAACGAAATGCACTCCCTGGATGATGCCTTCTTTCTTCAAATTCTCTACAGCGAGCTGGCTTGGACAGAAGAGCAAGCTCGAAACATGGTCGGTGACTATCCTGTTTATCTCCTCAGGCATGTCTTTCGGTTTCTGTCTCAATCCAGCCTCAACGTGCGCGACAGGTATCTTCAACTTCGCGCCCACCAGCGATCCAGCTAAAGTGGTGTTCGTATCACCGTAGACTAAGACGATATCGGGTTTTTCCTTGACGAGAACTTTTTCGAACTCGATCATGATCCTAGCTGTCATTTCTGCATGCGTGCCAGAACCCACGTTTAGGTTGTAATCAGGTTGCCTTATATCCAGCACCTTGAAAAATACATCCGACATGTTGTAGTCGTAATGTTGGCCAGAATGAACAAGGATTTCTTTTATTCCGGCTTTCTGAAATTCTTTATTCAGTACCGCTTCTTTTATGATCTGGGGACGCGCACCAACTAGGGATAGAACCGTCATATAATATCACCTTCCAAATACATTTACTGACTCGTACTTCTTCAGCATTGCTATTAATTCAGCTGAAAGAACCAGAAGAATTTTCACCATAAATCTTTCTGTTTTTTGTTTTTTGTCCAGAAGTTGTGATAATGGAAGCGAGCTGGGAAACTGTACATGAATTCTCTAGTGCATTCCAGAAGCTCCTCCGTAAGAAAATGAGTACATACATATGTAAGAAACAGTGAGAATTAGCACTAATAAATTTACCAGGTTCTGAAATACAGTCCTAACTCTTGAAAACTTTGCCACGGAAAGGACAAAGCCATGTTAATGCACCACACAGTCCCCAACGGGATGAAATCGAAGTTTATCCCTAAGAACTCTAGCGCTGTACTTTCGAACAATGAAGATACCAGAATTTGGATTTGGGACAGTTGGAGCAAAGTCGGTTATAACCAGTGTTTTCATTCAGTTTTACCTCCAAGTCATTGTTGAATTATATGAAGACTGCTGTTCTCAGATCGCCATTAACACATCGGACTTGTTTTAATCTTAATGCCTGTTTGACAAGATTTCTGAACAGGCTCACCGAGAGCAAGCACTTTCACAACTGATCACGTTCCCTTTCCCTCACCAAGCTTTCCAGCTCTCGCTCCAACTGGAGTGCAAGATTTTTGTAGAGATATTTCTCAATCACTTCTTT
>NZ_LNFY01000005.1 GCF_011057685.1 Thermotoga sp. Ku-13t
TGCAAGAGGGGCGATTATCCTCATCAAGCTGTCGATCGAATTGAAGGATCCAACAGAGCTCCTTCCAATTTTGATTTACTGAATCTGGTCCTGAGAGTCAGTTTTCACAACACGTGCGCGCACCACTTCTCACCTTTCAAATTCCTCACAGGGTGATAAGGACTCTTCTGCCCATGCCCTCGACAATGCCTCTCTAGAGGGTCTTTCAATTCCGTTCTACGGAATTTGGTTTTGAGGCTATGAAGATCCTTCCGGCTTGTTAACCGCGCGTCTTTTCTTTCAATTCCGTTCTACGGAATTTGGTTTTGAGGCCGATACCTTTTGTGACACTTTAATTCCCCATTCTCACTTTCAATTCCGTTCTACGGAATTTGGTTTTGAGGCACGTGGAATGCTTCCAGGCCGCGTGTTTCGAGGCTCACTTTCAATTCCGTTCTACGGAATTTGGTTTTGAGGCTGATTACCTCAATCGCCTTCTCCGAAGACTACAAGCTTTCAATTCCGTTCTACGGAATTTGGTTTTGAGGCCCTGAGATTAAAGAGCCGAGTTAGTTTTTCTGCGCCCGACTTACTTTCAATTCCGTTCTACGGAATTTGGTTTTGAGGCTCAATTCCCACCTTCAGTACCGCAGTAGGATTGTTGCTTTCAATTCCGTTCTACGGAATTTGGTTTTGAGGCGAGGGGGAAATATGTCCGAAATTATGCCTATCCCCGAAACCTTTCAATTCCGTTCTACGGAATTTGGTTTTGAGGCCTATCCTCTCCTTCCTGAGCGAGTCCCAGTGTTACTCCTTTCAATTCCGTTCTACGGAATTTGGTTTTGAGGCACGATCCTCTGGAGTGCTGTTGGGAAAATCACTATCTTTCAATTCCGTTCTACGGAATTTGGTTTTGAGGCCGAAAAAAGCGCATGGAACGCGAACCCTTGGATGTATCAGCTTTCAATTCCGTTCTACGGAATTTGGTTTTGAGGCTCGATATGAACGACGCAGCACGAGAATGGAATACGCCTTTCAATTCCGTTCTACGGAATTTGGTTTTGAGGCTCCGCCGAGGCGCGCAAACGAACTGCGCGCTATATCTTTCAATTCCGTTCTACGGAATTTGGTTTTGAGGCCCTAAAACAGAGGCAGATTTCGAGGAAGAGGAGATACTTTCAATTCCGTTCTACGGAATTTGGTTTTGAGGCACACAATAGATCTTCCCGTTAGGTGCAAGTACTCCACCCTTTCAATTCCGTTCTACGGAATTTGGTTTTGAGGCATTAAAGATGGCAAAGAAAAGAGCGCACGTCGACGCAGTCCTCTTTCAATTCCGTTCTACGGAATTTGGTTTTGAGGCCTGTTTAGTCCTGAAAGCAATCCCGCACCAGAAGCCCACTTTCAATTCCGTTCTACGGAATTTGGTTTTGAGGCTCGCCTTTTTCAACCGCTTTGCCCAATGCTTCGTACCTTTCAATTCCGTTCTACGGAATTTGGTTTTGAGGCTCGGACAAGCGATCGTGGAAGCGACGCCAGACGGAGGTGACTTTCAATTCCGTTCTACGGAATTTGGTTTTGAGGCACGTACTTTCGGACGAAATCAGCGACATCTTAACGCTTTCAATTCCGTTCTACGGAATTTGGTTTTGAGGCCTTGCGAGCCAGTTGCCACGACGGTTCAGGTACAAGCGCTTTCAATTCCGTTCTACGGAATTTGGTTTTGAGGCATATTCGCTTCAACCAGATCATATCCGAAGGCATCNNCGGAATTTGGTTTTGAGGCGTAAATAGAAAGGGGGTTTCTTTTCCTCGATGTCTTCAATCTTTCAATTCCGTTCTACGGAATTTGGTTTTGAGGCGGAATTCTTCGAGAGGGGGACGGTCACGTGACGGTGGCTTTCAATTCCGTTCTACGGAATTTGGTTTTGAGGCAAAGCGCTTGCCTAAGATTGACAAATTACTCTCTAAGCCTTTCAATTCCGTTCTACGGAATTTGGTTTTGAGGCATATGTCTTGTCCTGTTCTGCTAGGTTTTCGAGCAATTGCTTTCAATTCCGTTCTACGGAATTTGGTTTTGAGGCATTGTGTCTAACGCAGGCTGAGAAATTTGCATTAATCCTTTCAATTCCGTTCTACGGAATTTGGTTTTGAGGCCCTTCCAAAGATCCACATTTCCTATCCCAACTAACCGCTTTCAATTCCGTTCTACGGAATTTGGTTTTGAGGCCTGTGAGAACCGCCACGAACGGCGGGCTAGGAAACTTTGCTTTCAATTCCGTTCTACGGAATTTGGTTTTGAGGCTGTTACTGAAGGAAAAGCTAAAGGAACGAGTTTATAACTTTCAATTCCGTTCTACGGAATTTGGTTTTGAGGCGAAGTTAGATCGGGCAGATGGATAGTGATTGAAGCTTCTTTCAATTCCGTTCTACGGAATTTGGTTTTGAGGCTTAGATCGGGCAGTTGTTGGATAGTGGTTGAAGCTTCTTTCAATTCCGTTCTACGGAATTTGGTTTTGAGGCTTTCCTTACTCCAAGGCGGTTCGCGATCCATCTTTTCCTTTCAATTCCGTTCTACGGAATTTGGTTTTGAGGCGAAAAAACAGGTTCGTTCAGTGCCTCAGGAAAAGCCATCATCTTTCAATTCCGTTCTACGGAATTTGGTTTTGAGGCACTTCCATCCGTCCGAAGAAGCATTGAACTTCCTCGCAAACCTTTCAATGCCGTTCTACGG
>NZ_LNFY01000006.1 GCF_011057685.1 Thermotoga sp. Ku-13t
TAACGGGACAGGCGAGGCAACCATTACGCCTCAAAACCAAATTCCGTAGAACGGAATTGAAAGTTGTATATTGGCTGGGAAGCCGAAAAGGCATAACTCATGCCTCAAAACCAAATTCCGTAGAACGGAATTGAAAGATTGCGAAGGCTGCCGCGGCTGTTGGAGCATTCCTATCGCGCCTCAAAACCAAATTCCGTAGAACGGAATTGAAAGGATTTCCGCCCACAACGTGTCCCGTGCGTTTGTTCCATGCCTCAAAACCAAATTCCGTAGAACGGAATTGAAAGTCAGCGACGAATTTCCTACAGCAGGCAAGAAAAGCTCAGCCTCAAAACCAAATTCCGTAGAACGGAATTGAAAGTTTATGTGGCACTCAAGCCGATTTCTGTATTCCTCCCTGCCTCAAAACCAAATTCCGTAGAACGGAATTGAAAGAGCGTTTGTCCTCGATGCCTTCGGATATGATCTGATTGCCTCAAAACCAAATTCCGTAGAACGGAATTGAAAGTGGAACAGGCGCACAGGGCATGTTGTGGGTGGGAATCAGGCCTCAAAACCAAATTCCGTAGAACGGAATTGAAAGAAAAATTCATCGTGCTTTCCATCGCTTCCTTCAGGCCTCAAAACCAAATTCCGTAGAACGGAATTGAAAGATAGTCTGTACGGTGCCAGTTGCGGGGTTGAATGTCAGAGGCCTCAAAACCAAATTCCGTAGAACGGAATTGAAAGTTCAACGCTTGTGAACTCATTTAGCACCTTCAAAGAAAGCCTCAAAACCAAATTCCGTAGAACGGAATTGAAAGCGACCATGCCGGGTTTAACCTCCTTAGTCGTTTTTATGTGCCTCAAAACCAAATTCCGTAGAACGGAATTGAAAGCTCCCCTGCCGGCTCCGGGGAGGCTTACCTGATCTTCCAGCCTCAAAACCAAATTCCGTAGAACGGAATTGAAAGAGAGTCGCGTCTTTTTGCCCGCCAATGGTTATATATTCGCCTCAAAACCAAATTCCGTAGAACGGAATTGAAAGAATGCATTTAACATTGGCAGAGAGGTCGAAATCAAGATGCCTCAAAACCAAATTCCGTAGAACGGAATTGAAAGTTCAATTCTACAACGACGAACAAATTCAGCGGCGTTGTGAGCCTCAAAACCAAATTCCGTAGAACGGAATTGAAAGAAATACTCAATTCCCTCGAACCCGAGGGGTGTTTTGGTGCCTCAAAACCAAATTCCGTAGAACGGAATTGAAAGACATTCAAATCAAAGCAATGAGCGGCGGAAAGCAATGCCTCAAAACCAAATTCCGTAGAACGGAATTGAAAGTTTTGCAGACAAACCTATTTTGCGGAAAAATTCCCCCGCGCCTCAAAACCAAATTCCGTAGAACGGAATTGAAAGTTGTAGTTGCGACCATAGCAACTATAGCTGTACGCAGCCTCAAAACCAAATTCCGTAGAACGGAATTGAAAGAATGTCCGAATCCATGAGCAAATCTTCGCCTATCTTAGTTGCCTCAAAACCAAATTCCGTAGAACGGAATTGAAAGTATTAGTTTCATCGCAGAAAAACGCCGTATTGATGGCCTCAAAACCAAATTCCGTAGAACGGAATTGAAAGACAACCGTGCCTGTCCAAGTAACCTCAGGCGCGTTCTGGGGCCTCAAAACCAAATTCCGTAGAACGGAATTGAAAGATCGTGACCTTCAAAGCTACCATTCGCAGTCTTGACAAGCCTCAAAACCAAATTCCGTAGAACGGAATTGAAAGTGTATGAGCTAAAATTGTTAGGCGCTTCCTCGTCGTACCGCCTCAAAACCAAATTCCGTAGAACGGAATTGAAAGTGCGCTAATTTTTCTACGACCGGGGTTAGCTTTGTTAGTGGCCTCAAAACCAAATTCCGTAGAACGGAATTGAAAGTGTAAAACTTCGGGCGCCTGTTGCGAATCGCTTCAAGAGCCTCAAAACCAAATTCCGTAGAACGGAATTGAAAGGCCTTCTATCCTGTTCAAGCTTGCAGGATCAAGGAAATCATGCCTCAAAACCAAATTCCGTAGAACGGAATTGAAAGACTTTTATGAAGGTCGTTTCCAGCTGTGCTTTCAAAAGCCTCAAAACCAAATTCCGTAGAACGGAATTGAAAGGCTGTGGATAGGGCTCAGTAGAGAGGACCCTTCGCTTACCCGCCTCAAAACCAAATTCCGTAGAACGGAATTGAAAGGGTTTCTCGGGCTTTGGGGAAATGGGCGTGTCTGAGGAATGCCTCAAAACCAAATTCCGTAGAACGGAATTGAAAGCAACAATCCTACTGCGGTACTGAAGGTGGGAATTGAGGGCCTCAAAACCAAATTCCGTAGAACGGAATTGAAAGTTGTGGTGCTGAAGGCAAAGCGTCTTAGAGGAAGCTAAGCCTCAAAACCAAATTCCGTAGAACGGAATTGAAAGGCGATTGTGAGCGCGAACGACCTAACCGTCGAGGAATATCGCCTCAAAACCAAATTCCGTAGAACGGAATTGAAAGAGGATGAGAACTGCTGCGCCCATCTCTGTGATCTTGCGGAGCCTCAAAACCAAATTCCGTAGAACGGAATTGAAAGTCGAGTTTGCCCCAGCCCACGCTCAGGCCGCTGATACTCGCCTCAAAACCAAATTCCGTAGAACGGAATTGAAAGACTCTACGCCCCCGGCGGAGTCGGGAAATCCTTAATAGCGCCTCAAAACCAAATTCCGTAGAACGGAATTGAAAGTATTGGCTGGGAAGCCGAAAAGGCATAACTCATTTTAAATTGCCTCAAAACCAAATTCCGTAGAACGGAATTGAAAGAGTTGCTGGTAGCGGGAGCCGAGGTGCGTGTCTGAGACGCCTCAAAACCAAATTCCGTAGAACGGAATTGAAAGATGTCTGGGCGTCGCCGAACACCATCACTCCATGTAAAGCCTCAAAACCAAATTCCGTAGAACGGAATTGAAAGAATTCTTCCATCACTAGTGCTTTCGCCCTGAGTAAGAGCCTCAAAACCAAATTCCGTAGAACGGAATTGAAAGTTATATACTCAGGATCCAAAAACGGATTATCTTTGGCCTCAAAACCAAATTCCGTAGAACGGAATTGAAAGATAAGTTAGCGAGGTGAACGATGTGCCGAGACGCTCAAGCCTCAAAACCAAATTCCGTAGAACGGAATTGAAAGGAGCTTGCGGACGAGCCTCCATACAAGCATGGTATAATGCCTCAAAACCAAATTCCGTAGAACGGAATTGAAAGTTATCAGGAAGTCCGCAAGATCACAGAGATGGGCGCAACGCCTCAAAACCAAATTCCGTAGAACGGAATTGAAAGCATCTTTTCCTACGCAAAGTTCAAGAAAGTGGAGAACAGCCTCAAAACCAAATTCCGTAGAACGGAATTGAAAGAAAGGTACCTGTGCGCACTGGAGCGTTGAGGAATTCTATCGCCTCAAAACCAAATTCCGTAGAACGGAATTGAAAGACCCTCTAGAGAGGCATTGTCGAGGGCATGGGCAGAAGAGTCCTTATCACCCTGTGAGGAATTTGAAAGGTGAGAAGTGGTGCGCGCACGTGTTGTGAAAACTGACTCTCAGGACCAGATTCAGTAAATCAAAATTGGAAGG
>NZ_LNFY01000007.1 GCF_011057685.1 Thermotoga sp. Ku-13t
TCATTGATTTTTGCCTTTTGACTTATGTGAACGTTCATGGTATCGTTATTACAGCAATGAGTCAATCAGTGGGGGTGATTGCATGAAAAGGTTGTTGGTAGCCGTTCTCTTGCTGAGCTTTGTACTCCTTGCCTCGGCAAAAACTACGATCACGGTATGGACGTTCTTTGGCGGCGGAGAAGGGTTTCTGGTCACTGAACTCATCAAGAAATTCAACGCTGAAAATCCGGACATCGAAGTGGTCGAGCAAATCGTCGAATGGGGTCAACTCTACAACAAGTTGATCACAGCGATTTCGGCTGGAGATCCACCGGATGTGTCTGTCATGCACCTCGCGGTTCTACCAGATTTTGCGTCGAGAGGCGCGCTCACCGCGCTCGACAAGTACGTGTCGAAGGAGATACTCCAAGATTACGTACCCGAAATCGCAGCGAAGGCTCACTACGAAGGGAAACTGTACGCAGTACCCTTCGATACTCATCCACTGGTTCTTTACTACAATAAAAAGCTCCTGAGGCAAGCTGGTTTGGTGGGCGAAAAGGGCGAGGTGCTGGTGCCAAAGACATGGGATGAACTCCTGAGTTACGCGAAGCAGGCGAAAGAAAAACTTGGTCTTGAGGTTGGAATCAGCAGCGAAATCGGTGCCATGATGGGAGAGAGGCTCTTCATAGCTTATTACACACAGCTCGGTGGGCAGATTTACGATGAAAAAACGAAGACCCTGAAGCTTGAGTTCGACAAGGTGAAAAAGACTTATGAATTCATCAGCAACCTTTACACCAGCGGAATAATGAAAACGATGAGCTATGATACGGCCGAATCCCTCTTCCAGAACAACCAATCACCGTTCCATCTCAACGGCGTCTGGGTGATGGCGGTATATCCTACTCTGAAAGATTTCGAGTTCGGTGTGACCAGCATACCTGCTCTGCCTGGCAGCAAGTCCTACACTTGGGCAGACAGCCACACCTGGGTGATTCCGAAGAAACCGAAGGACGATCCCGCGAAGATTGCAGCCGCGGTGAAATTCATCGAGTGGTTCGCAAGAAATGCCGCAGAGTGGGCGAAAGCCGGTCATTTGCCAGTTTTGAAGAACGTTCTGAACTCGGAAGCGTTCCTTGGATTACCGATGAGAAAAGACTACGCACATGTCGCTAATTTGGTGGTTCCAGCACCGAGCATGAAGGGATGGGTTGAAGTCAGACAAAAGATGTGGGAGATTGGAGAAGCAGTGATTCTAGGGAACATGACACCCGAGGCAGCAACGAAGGAATTGATCGATTTCGTCAAGCAGGTCGTGGAAGATTGAAGCCTCATTTCTGCTCACGGGAGGGAGGATCTCCTCCCTCCTTTTTCTCTACTTTTCTCTACTGACCTGGGGTGAGGTGAAACAGTATGGCGGTTTATCGAAAAAGGAGACATGCACTGCTCGCATACCTGCTTTTTGCACCTTTCTGTGTCTTACTCTTCGTTTTCAGATTGATCCCTTTCGTGAACTCCATAAGGATGATCTTCTACAAATGGGACATTCTGGGAACTCCGAAATACATTGGCCTCGGAAATTTCACAAGAATGATGTCTGATAAAGTTTTCTGGTCGAGCCTGTGGCACACAGTCTATTTCGTCATATTGACGGTGCCACCAATCGTGGTACTCTCCTTCCTCATAGCCTTGTTGATAAATTCAAGGATCAGTTTCAAAGGTTTTCTCAGGAGCGCTTTTTATCTGCCTTACACACTCACCATATCCGTGGTTTGTCTGACCTGGCAAATGCTGTACAACCCGTACTTTGGATTGATCGGAAGGATGATGAAAGCCGTTGGGCTTCAACCCATCAACTGGTTAGCAGACCCAGTGTGGGCGATGCCGGCGATCGTCATCACCACAGTTTGGTGGACAATTGGTTTTTGTATTGTACTTTACCTTGCGGGTCTCCAGCAGATTCCTGCTTCTTACTACGAAGCAGCCGAGTTGGATGGGGCGAACGGTTTCCAAAGAATGTTCTACATAACGATTCCCCTCCTCAAGCGAGTTCATGTGCTGGTACTCGTTACACAGATCATCGCATCGTTACAGATCTTCGGTCAGGTGTACATAATGACCGGTGGAGGGCCTGCCGGTAGGACCAGAACCTTGATGCAGTACGTGTATGAGCAAGGCTTTCGATACTTCCGTATGGGCTACGCGCAGGCCATGGCTTTCGTGCTTTTCCTGGTCATGCTCGTGTTCACGTACTTACAGCTCCGTCTCATGATGACCTCTGCCAAAGAGGAGCTGATATGAATGAGACTCAAAAAGTATCTACTCACGATCTTTGCGGTCGCACTCGCTTTGCTGTATCTTGTACCACTCATATGGATGAGTTTGGCTTCCTTTCAAGCCGAGAAAGACATACTCGCCGGCAAGTGGATACCGAGCCAATGGTTCGTGGAGAATTACAAGATAGTTCTTCAGAGAGCCAAAATGAGGGCCTGGTTCACGAATAGTTTGATCTCGTCCGTGGGGGCAACGGTGGGCATCCTTGTAATCTGCATTCCTGCAGCTTACGCGGTGAGTCGAATGGAATTCCCCGGAAGAAGAATTTTGTATCTCCTCTCGCTGACAGGTTTCATGATACCTACCCCAGCGATCGTGATACCGCTGTACCTGGTGGTCAGAAAGTTCGGTTTGGTGAACAACCTGCTCGGCATAATCATCCCCGCTTTGCCTTCTTCGATGGCCACTTTCATACTCTCGCAATTCATGAAGGCGATACCCTTAGATTACGAAGAAGCCGCACGTCTGGATGGAGCGAGCGAACTCGACATCATGCTGAAGGTGATCCTGCCCATGTCGCTTCCTTCGGTGGTGACCGTGGCGGTCTTACACTTCACGTGGATCTGGAACGACTTCTTCTGGCCACTCATAGTGATGACTTCCGACAAGATGTACACGTTGCCGGTAGGTTTGGTCGCACTTGCTGGTTCGGATGTGAACATACGCTATGGACCCATAATGGCCGCAAACGTCATAGCTTCTCTCCCTGTGATCGTGGTTTACGTCTTCATGCAAAGGTATTTGACACGCGGAGTGGTGCTCAGTCTCAGGTGAGGGGTGGTGAAGTTGAGGTTGAGCCTGAACGAGGGCTGGAGCTTCTCTCTGGATGGGATCCACTACAGCGAAGTGAACTTGCCACACGAGGTGCT
>NZ_LNFY01000008.1 GCF_011057685.1 Thermotoga sp. Ku-13t
AACATCTTCAACGTAATAACTGCTCGTTAAATCATGAATATCAGCTGGATCATTCTCTACATCACTATCCAGCTGTAGAATTGCCCAGGCAAGTTCCTGCACACTTTCAACGAAGTCCGCAAGATATGTCGCTCCGTTCTCGTTAAATGTCAAAAATGGATCAAGGGCATTCCACTCACCACCATCGCCTGAGGGGTTTATAATTTTGTAATCTACGTTACCGTCATCTTTCTGATCGATGTACTCCAAAGCATCGAGTTTCCAAGCGACAGGATCTTCATAATTTACGAAATTAGGAAAATCTTCGGGTAATGTTAAATTCCACGTTAACGGCACATCTATTCCTGCCTTCAATGCTTCTACAAGAACAAGAATGCACGCGAGTTCTCCTTCATCGATAGAAATGTAGTCACTATCTGTGAAGCCGACACTGCTCGGTGGAGTCTCTTCTCTCAAAACAGCAGATACAGTTTCAAAGTCAAACCAAGCATCTCCTCCAGTCTGATCGATAACAGGAGTGGATTCAAAAGAAGGCTCTTCCATCTCATACAAGATCTTATACAATTCATACGTGTGTATACCATCAGTGATTTTCAGGGGCGCGTATGGCTCTGAAGTTCCATCTCCATCCCAGTCCAATGCATTCACATGGAGGTCGAAACTCGCATGACCCTCAATAGCCGTTTTTAGATATTCTTCAGCATCGGACAGTTTATCGTGGAGATTCCTCAAAAACTGCAAGAATTCTTCATAAGTCATTCCATTCGTTTGTCTTGTAGTGGTATCTCTTGGAATCCTCATCAATTCGCCGATAAAGAATTTTGTTAGTGGAAGTATTGTCTCAACGTTGAATCCAATACCTTTTACAGGAACGGATGTTATGAGAGGAGGAACTTGAGACATTGCTTCAAGCAAAAAATTCGACAAATCACTCATAACGTCAAAAGTCAGAATTACTCCCATTCCTGCATTTGCTTTTGGATCGTCAGGATCATTCTGTAAAACTGACTCAAAATAGTTCCTTGCTTCATCGGTGTTCCCACTGTTGAGGGTATTCAAAGCTTCTTCAATAAGTTCTTGGGTGGAAGTTCCCGGAGTAACAGAAGACGGTCCAGGGCAGGCAGTTAAGAAGAGTAAAATTACTACGGCAAGAATACCCTGAAGAACCACTCTAAGACGCATACTTTACACCCCCGATAAAAATTGTATTATAACAATTGTTACTTATCCATGACAGAAAATGAAAATCTTTGGCCACAAAAAGTGAACTAACATTGTATCGTCTCCCTTTCACTCAGGCATCGCATACAGCAGAATCGTTTTGATCCCAAAGTTTTCTTCCACCAAAGACAAAAAGTACTCAGCGAGTTCAGATGTTGTCTTCCCATCAATTGGAATCTTGTTCGCTACTCTAAAGGTGGCGAGCCATGTCTCAAGCACCGTTTTTGCATTGCCTTCGAAGATACCTCGAAACGGAGAGTCAGGCTCTGGTATGTGCCCTCTGACCTTTGTCCCAAAATGCGTCAACTCCTCATACGTTCCTTTTTCGCTACAAACCTGTACTTTCTCCCATCTGTGCCTTCCACTGTTTTCCATAGCACAGAAATCACCTTCCAATTAAGCCCTGAACATGAAGGTAATG
>NZ_LNFY01000009.1:0-181625 GCF_011057685.1 Thermotoga sp. Ku-13t
ATTGTCTTCCTTTGCTTTGAACTCAACAATTTTCGCATCCACAGCTCTCACGTACTCGACGTAGTCCTCCCAGCCCGCGCCCGGTCCTATTCCCAGCTTTTTTGTGAAGTTGAACGTGTACTCAACGTCCCCGGCCGTGATGGGTGTTCCATCGCTCCAGAATGCCTGATCTCTGATCTTGATCCGCACGATCTTGTCACTCAGAAACTCGTAACCTTCGGCCAGGATCGGAAACCAGATGTCCCTGCCGGGTTCGTAAAGATACAGAGGCACATACAGAAACTGGTTTGTCCCCCAGGTGGGCTGAGGTGAGTAAAGGTTCCACGCCGTTGCCACCGCGAAAGAGCCCACCGTGTAGAGCGTTTCGTTCCTGGGTAACGGACCTGCGAGAACGTCGTGACGATCGACACCAGGAACAGCATCACAGAAAGCCATTTTCTCATTCGACACTCCTCCTTTGAGAAAGATTGAGGCTTTGTGAGCAGCTTCTGTTTCAACGATAACATTAACGTTCATGCAAATCAACCGACGATTTATGGTCCAAGGAAGAGAAAAAACAAGCATGTTGAAGATAAATTTAGAAAATGGAACGTTCCGTCACGGAATGGGTGTAACTGAGTTATTTCCAAGGGTCTGCAGCGGTTCCGCTGGAGACGATAACACATTAAAGGAGCGCCTGCGCGATGAGCAAGCGCTCCGATACAGCCGTTACAGATGGTGCGTCACTGAACTTCGACCAGCGCGCCCAGGAACTGGCTTTTGTAAAGCTCCGCGTAGAAACCTCCTTTGGCGAGCAACTCTTTGTGAGTACCTTTCTCTATGATCTTTCCCTCGTTCATGACGAGTATCAGATCGGCGTTTTTTATCGTTGAAAGTCTGTGCGCGATGATGAAACAGGTCCTACCTTTCATCAAATCGTCCATGGCCTTCTGAATGTAGATTTCGGTCAGCGTGTCCACGTTGCTCGTGGCTTCATCGAGGATGAGAATGTCCGGATTAGCTAAGAACGCCCTCGCGATGGTTATGAGCTGCTTTTCACCGTAGGATATGTTCGTCGCCTCTTCGTTGATCACAGTGTCGTACCCATCCGGTAGTGCCATGATAAAGTGGTGCGCCTGCGCCATTTTGGCGGCCCTTATGATCTCTTCTTCAGTCGCGTTTTCCTTACCATACGCGATGTTTTCTCTTATCGTACCGTTGAAGAGCCACGTGTCCTGAAGCACCATGCCGAAGCATCTTCTCAAATTGTTCTTGTGGATGTCTCTTATGTCTATGCCATCGATCTTGATGCTACCTTTCTGTATCTCGTAGAACCTCATCAGAAGGTTCACAAGCGTAGTTTTCCCGGCTCCCGTTGGACCAACGATGGCGATCCTCTGGCCGCTCTTGACGTCCACGTTCAGATCTTCGATGAGCGGTTTTTCCGGTACGTAACTGAAGTAAACGTTTTCGAACTTGACATCACCTTTCACCTTTTCTATCCTCAGCGCGTCCGGTTTTTCAGGCTTTTCTTCTTCCTCATCGAGTATCTCGAAGACCCTCTCCGCCGCGGCGATCGTCGATTGGATCAAATTCGCTATGTTGGAGATCTGCACGATGGGTTGTGTGAACTGCTGAGAGTACTGTATGAAAGCCTGAACGTCTCCGATCGTTATGGCCCTCTTCGTGACGAGGATACCGCCGACCACCGAGACGATCACGTAGCCCAGATTGCCGATGAAGCGCATCAATGGCATGATCATGCCAGATAGAAACTGCGCCTTGTGGCTCGCATCACAGAGCCTTTCGTTGATGTCCTCAAATCTCTCTATCACATCACGTTCTCTGTTGTAGGCCTTCACCACGATGTGGCCCGAATAGACCTCTTCGGCGTGCCCGCTCAGTTCTCCGAGTTCTTTCTGCTGCCTTGAGAAGAACCTCTGAGAGTGCTTCGCAATGATGACGGTCACGATTATGCTCAGTGGCAAAGTGAGGATCGTGACGCCGGTGAGTATGGAGCTTATGGTGAGCATCATGATCGTGACACCAACGATCGAAACGATACCTGAAACGAACTGCACAAGGCTCTGCTGGAGCGTGTTGCTGATCAGATCGACATCGTTTGTGACACGACTCAGAATCTCACCGTGAGTTCGAGAATCGTAGAATTTCAAAGGAAGCCTCGAGAGTTTCTCAGAAACGTCTTTCCTCATCTTCCTCACGATCTTCTGAGAGACGCCCGCCATAATGAACTGTTGCAGATAGCTCAGCAGACCGCTCACAGAGTAAAGAACGCTCACCTGAATCAAAATCTTCGCCACGTAGGAGAAATCTATCTTTGCGTTTGGAAGCCTGAGCATCTTCGCCATGATTCCGCGAAAGATTTCGGTGGTCGCCCTACCCAGAATCTTTGGGGCCATTATGGTGAGGACTGTGGCGGTGATCGTCAGAGCCAGAACGATGATGATGGCAAGAAGGTACGGCCTCAGATAGGCGAGCAATCTTTTCAGCGTACCCCTGAAATCCTTCGCCTTTTCCGCAGGCCTGGCCAGAAGTGGACCACCGGGTCTGGGACCTCTCACCGGCAGGTTATGTGTCTGGACGTTCCTTTCACTTGCCATTGTGCTCACCTCCAACCACAGCTTCTTCTTCGGAGATCTGCGACAGCACGATGTCTCTGTACACGGAGCACGTCTTCATGAGTTGTTCGTGTGTGCCTATACCTTCCACCCTACCATCCTTTAGAACGATGATCTGATCTGCGTGCATGATTGTTGCGACTCTCTGCGCGACGATGATCACCGTTGCGTCTTTCAGCTCTCTCATCAACCTCGAGCGGATCTTGGCATCTGTTCTAAAATCGAGAGCCGAAAAGGTGTCGTCGAAGAGATAAATTCTGTGTTTTTCTGCGATAGCGCGGGCGATCGAGATCCTCTGTTTCTGTCCTCCGGACAGGTTGGTTCCACCCTGGGCCACGGGGGCGTTGAGACCTTCGGGCAACTTTTGGGTGAATTCAGTCACCTGGGCGATCTCGGCGGCCCTGAGGATGTCTTCGTCTGTCAGCTCGTTTCTGCCAAACCTTATGTTCTCGGCGATCGTGCCTGAAAAGATGATCGGTTTCTGTGGGGCGTAACCTATAAGCCTTCTGAGCTTTTCCAACGGAATCTTTCTCACATCGATTCCGTCGATTTTGACGGAACCTTCAGCCACATCGTAGAACCTCATGATCAGATTGAGGATGGTCGTCTTTCCAGAACCTGTGTTTCCAATGATCGCAGTTATCTGACCGTTCCTCGCGGTGAATGAGACGTTCGAGAGTGCCGGTTCCTTCGCTCCGGGATAGTAGAAGGTCACGTTCTCGAACTGGACCACGCCGTCTCCGGAAGGTTCTTCCACCTGTTCCGGCTCTCTTATGGACGGTTCGGTGCGCAACACTTCCAGGATCCTCTGTGCAGACACGGAAGCACGGGGTAGAAATACGAAGATGAGCGAAATCATGATGAAAGAAAACAGCACCTGCATGACGTACTGCATGACGGCCATCATCGTGCCGACCTGGAGCTGTCCCATGTCTATCTGTTTGGCCCCGAACCATATGAGGGCGACGATCGTGAAGTTCATGATGATCGTCATGATCGGAAAAACGATGGCACCGATCCTGTTGACCTTCAACGCTGTTTCGGTGAGGTCCACGTTCGCCTGTTCGAACCTTCCTTTTTCGTACTCTTCTTTGTTGAACGCCCTTATCACCCTGATGCCCGTGATCCTTTCTCTCAAGACGAGGTTCAGACGGTCTATCTTTTTCTGCATGCTCTTGAACAGGGGCATGACTTTAGCAAATATTAGATACATCGCGAGTGAAGCTGCAGGAACGGAGATCAGGAGTATCATCGTGAGCTTTGCGTCCTTCGAAATGGCCATGAAGATGCTCCCAATGGCGATGATCGGGGCCCTTATGACCATCCTCTGGATCATGACAAGTGCCTGCTGCACCTGGGTTATATCGTTCGTGGTTCGTGTGATCAAAGATGCGGGACTGAACCTGTCGATCTCTGCGAGGGAGAAGCTCTGAACCTTTTTGAAAAGATCGTTTCGAATGTCCCGGCTGGCACACGTGGCCGATTTAGCGGATGTGAAACTCATCAAAACGATAGCGACAACCTGAACCAGTGAGACAAGGAGCATTTTTGCTCCAACCTTCCATATGTAATCGACGTTGCCCCTGGCGATGCCTTTGTCCACGATCTGAGACATGAGATCCGGCAGATACAGCGTCACGTAAGAGTCAACTATCACCAGCGAGATCGTGACGATCACCAGCCAGAGATAAGGTTTCAAATACTTCATGATCTCAATCATTCACTTCACCTCTCAAGTGGTTCTCAAGGTTTGTAATGATCCTGCTGAGAAAACTTTCCAGCTGTTTTTTCTCTGGATCGGTGAAACCTTTCGTGATTACGGTTTCCATACTCTGCGAATGCTGCTTCAGAAAATCGCAGTACAGTTTGCCTTTCTCTGTCAGATAAACCCTCTGAAGTCTTCTGTCCTTTTCATCCTGTTCTCTGCGTATCAAACCTGCTCTTTCCATTCTTCTCAGCATGATCGCGACCGTGGCAGGTTTCACGTTCAGTTCCTCGGCGATTCTGTTCTGCGTTATGCCTTCATGATTCGCGACGATCATGAGCATGGGAGGTTGACCCGGGTGGATACCGTGCTTTTCCAATTCTTTGTGGAGGATCTGGAACTGGAGCCTCTGGACCATGAAGAACTTTTTCAAAATACTGCTTTCATTCATCCAAACACCACCTCTTAGACGCCAAACAGTTTGACGTCAATATTCTAACGCGGCTCCGTCTGAGTTTCAACCTTGAGTTTTGACATATATATGTCATTGATATATAATATCCGTGGGAGGTGACAAGAATGTACGGTCCGTACGGGTTGGGAATGAGGTGCAGGCACGGCTGGCACTGGCACGGCTGGCACTGGCATGGACATGGCTTTGGCTGGACGTGTTGTCCTTGGCGCAGACACGACAAAGAATCCTTGCGTGAGTACAGAAAGTGGCTCGAGGAAGAGATAAAATATGTAGATGAAGCACTGAAGGAGAGCGAAACGGTCAGGGAAGAATCGAAATGAGGCACGGTTGTGGAAGAGGTCACGGGGGCCATCTTCTTGAGGTCCTCGTGTTGTTGTTCATCGCGGAGCAACCATCCCATGGCTATGAGATCGCCAAGAAGCTGAGCGAGCTCGGTGTCGAGTTCGACGGCGTTGGTCCCATGGGAAACCTCTACAGGTTGTTGATGCGACTCGAGGCCGAGGGGCTGGTTCAATCCGAATGGGATCTCTCCGAAGCAGGCCCTGCCAGGAGAAAATACACGATCACGGAAGCCGGAAAACGGTGGCTTTCTCTCTTGGGCGAAAGATTAGAGTTTCAGAAAAAGCTTCTGGAAGAGTTTTTCAAGAGGTATGGAGAACTATTTGACCAGCGAAGACAGTGAAAGGCAAACTCTGAGCAGTCTGTACGCTTCGAGGTAATTCTGCGCCGTGAAACGCAACATCCTGGCATCGAGCCGCTCCACGTTTGGAAGCAGAGAGGCAGCCTCTGCGAAGGCTGAATTGTAGAAGGTCAGCTTGATCTCAACGGGCTCCTTTTCGATCGTTGGTTTGAACCTGTCCAGTTTGCTCAGTGCCTCTTCGACACCCGCTCTGAGCTTTTCTTTCACAACCTCGAAAGGATAGATCTTCGCCGCGTACCTTCCCAGAGCCTCTTTCACAACTACGCCAACGAACTCGTTCAGTTCCTGCTTCGCGCACTCTATGGTGAGCTGATCTCCACTCACCAGAACCACTGGGACGTTGAAGCAACCCGCGATTCTAGCGTTCAAACCGGCCTCACTCATCTTCTTTCCGTTGACCTCCACCGAAAAAACCCTTCCGGTGTACGTGTGATCCATGATCGCGGGTGCACTGCCGGCCCTCGCATGATAGCCGATGAAAAACACGGCATCGAAACTTTCGTCTATGCCCTCCATCATGCTCATGGGCTTCGGGCTGCCGCTGATCAGAACCGCTTTCGGGTGAAGTTCCTCGATCAGGATGTTGTCCATCGTGTTGTGTGAGTCGTTCACGACCACTTCTTTCGCACCACACTGGACAGCGGCTTCTACGACCGCGTTGATCTCACGCGTCATGAGCTTTCTGAACCTCTCGTACTCTCTGTTTTCAGGCGATACGTGTCCCAATCCCACGACCGCTGAGATACCTTCCATATCGGCAGAAATGTAAATCTTCATCCTCTCTTCCTCCTTCTCGCGCACTCTTCAACGAAGCGCCTGAACAGATCGAAATGTTCCCTGTAATGGTTGAACATCCTTTCAGGATGCCACTGAACTCCGAGAATGAACCTGTCGTCGTTCGACTCCACCGCCTCGATGACGCCATCGCTGGCGCGTGCGGTGATCTTCAACACTGGTGCTACATCCTTCACGGCCTGGTGGTGGAAGCTGTTCACCGGCAAGATTTCCGTTCTCACGATGGAGAACAGGATACTGTCTTTTTCGATGAAGACCTTGTGGGTTGGAGCATGGGCTGGAGCATCCTGCTGGTGTTTCAATACGTTGCTCAGCTGTGTTTTTATGTCCTGATACAGCGTACCGCCGAGCGCGACATTGATCAGCTGAGCACCCCTGCAGATACCAAAAATCGGCTTGTTCTTTTCGTAGAAGATCCTGCAGAGAGATATCTCTAACTCGTCCCTGTCGGGTGTTATCTGTCCGAGGTTCGGCAGAGGCTCTTCGTTGTAATGTTTTGGATCGATATCGACACCACCAGAGAAGAGAATACCGTCCAGCAGTTCGCTCAGCTGAGAAAGGCTTTCAGGTGTTTGCAGAATTGCTACGAGGATGGGCAAACCGCCGGCTTCCTCGATCGCCCGAAAATAGCTCGTATTCAACCTGATCGATTCTTCATCCATGGAGCAGGTGATACCTACGATTGGCCGCACAATTTTATACTAACTCAAATTGAGCGCTTCGTTGGTATCGAAATCGAAGAGTATCAAATCTTTCACCTCGACGCACAGATAAAGTTTCTGACCAATGTGGAACTTCTCTTCGGAAGGTCTGAGCACCTTCACCATCGTCTGCTCGATTGAGACGGTCACGATCTGTTCCCTACCCATGGATTCCACTTCGTAAATTTGAACCTCAACGCACAGGGCGTTCGGTATCGCACGATCGAGCAAAAGCCCCTTTTCCGGTCTGAAACCGACGATGAGTTTCTTGCTTGAAAATTTCTCCAGCAAAACCGACGGCGCTTCAATGGCTCTGCCTTCCATAAGGAACGTCTTGCCGTCGTGCTCAACCTTCAGAAGGTTGGCGGGTGGATTTCCAACGAAACTCGCAACGAAGGTGTGCTTCGGCCTGTAGTAGATCTCGTCGGGGGTGCCGACCTGAACGAGCTTGCCGTTGTTTATCACCGCGATCCTATCTGCGATGGCCAAGGCTTCTGCCTGGTCGTGCGTCACGTAAACGGAGGTGATGTTCAGATCTTTCTGCAGCCTTTTCAGTTCTGTTCTCACACTGATTCTCAACAGCGCATCGAGGTTGCTCAGAGGCTCATCGAAGAGTAAGATTTGAGGTTGCTTCACCAGTGCCCTCGCTATCGCCACACGCTGTTGCTGACCCCCACTCAGTTGCCAGGGGTATCTGTCAAGCAAAGAATCGATCTTCAGCATGCTGGCGACTTGAAGGACCCTTTCCTGGATCGTTTTCCTGTCGAGTTTTTTCAGAGTCAAAGGAAAGGCTATGTTCTCGAACACTTTCATGTGCGGATAGAGCGCCCAGTTTTGAAACACCAGCCCAACGTTTCTTTCCTTCGGTGGCAGGTTCGTGACGTCCTCATCGTTGAACAGGATGCGACCCGAGGTGGGTTTGTAGATGCCTGCGATCAGATACATCAGCGTGGTTTTACCGCTGCCCGAAGGACCGAGCAGCACGACGAACTCACCTTCTTCTATCTGAAGGTTCACCCCATCGAGCGCGGTCACCTTGCCGAACTTCTTGGTGATGTTTTCGAGCACAATGCGTGCCAAAACCCTTCACCTCCTGATGCCACCGGCGTAGACTTTGAACAGCAGCTGCTGAGAACTTATGTAGAAGAAAATCGTCGGCAAAAGGTACAGCGTTGCCGCGGCTGCCAGCAGCGGCATGTACGCCATCTCGGCTTCAAGGTTGGATTCTATGAAAGTCGCGAGCGTTTTATCTATGAGAAAGGTTCGCACGTAGATGATGTCCTGCCAGCCGGCGAGAAATCCAAAGATCAGTATGGCCACCACACCGGGTTTTATGAGGGGCATCATGATCTTTGCCCAGGTCTTGAACCTCGATGCTCCATCGACGAGGGCGGACCATTCTATCTCCCAGGGTAGCAGATCGAAAAAACCTTTCATGAGCCAGACTGAGAGAGGAACTTCGAGCGCGGCACGCGCCACTATCACGTAGAAAAAGGAAAAGTACCTCAGCGCGTTGAGATTCGTCGGCATCCAGATTCTGTAAAGAAAGTAAACGCCCACGATGAGTATTGAACCGGGCAGTGCGTGCAACATGAGCATGGTAAGCAGAATGAATTTTCTGCCTCTGAACTTTATTCTGGAGATGGCATAGCCAGAGAGCGTCCCTACCAGGGTTGTGACGAGCGCCACACCGAGTGCAACTATTGCTGTGTTCAGTAAATAGAGAAAAACGTTTTCCCTCAATCCGCCCGTGATAGCGATCCTGCCCTGAAAGAGCAATTTCCAATTTCTCAACGTAAAAGTAACCTTCGAGAAATCGAAGTTCGTCACCATCTGGTTTGCGAAGCTCGAAAGGATCAGCATGAAGAAAGCCGTCAGAACCGGAACAGACAGGGCTATCAGAACGATCGAGTAAAGGACCTGCCTGCCTTTGCTTCGGACTTCTACATCCGTAAGGCTCATCAGATATCACCACGCGGCTCCACCATGAGTTTTCCAAAACCAAGGATCCTCAAAGTCATCAAACCGAGCAGTCCTCCAACCAGCACCAGCAGAGTCCCCGCCGCGGCTGCCAGCCCCTGGTCGAACACACCCGTGAAAGCGAGATCGTACACGTAGAGTGCCCAGGGTGTTCCGTAAGATTTGTTCACCAGCCTCCAGCTCACCAGCAGATAGGTGTGTGCGTAAGAAGTTAGCAGGCTCAAAAGCTGCCAGGTTGTGACGTACATGATGTGCCACTTTATCTGGGGTATCAGCACCTTCCTGCAGATCTGCCAATCTGTAGCACCATCCACTCTCGCGGCGATGACGAACTCACCGGGGATACTTTTGATCGCCGACGAGAGCACGATCATCCCGAAGCTCACACCTACCAGACCATTAACGAATATGATCACACTCCAGGGACCGTAGGGGATGAATTCCTGACCCCAGGCGATGGGTCTGTCGATCAAACCAAGCTTCAAAAAAATCGAATTCAGCGTTCCAACACCACTACCGTGGAAGAAGTAATACCAGACCAAACCATAAACAGCGATGGGGGACATCCTGGGTAGAAGCCATATGGTACTCGCTATGGAATTTGTTTTCTTATCCACGAAGAAGGTGAGCAAGGCGAGTATCAGGCCACCGAGCACGTTCACAATCAGGGTGCAGAGAACGAACACGGCCGTCGTCAGAAAGACGGCTCTCACCGATGGATCGTTCGCGATGGCGTGGAACAGTTTCTGGTAATTGTAAAGGCCCACCAGTCTCGTCGCGTAGCGCTGTATGTTCCAGTTTCTGAGCGGCGTGAAGCTGGTGTAGACCGTCAGGATCAGTGGGACAACGTAGAACACAACGACAACAATGAGAGCCGGGGCCAGGAAGGCCCACAGCTCCCACTTTCTCGAAAACTTTCCTTTCATTTTCCGCCGAATCTCCAATCCTTTGGAATATCGTTTATGATCTTCACGCCAGCTTTGAGATCGAGATCGGCGTTGATTTTTCCGATCGCGTAATCGATCGCTTTGGCGGGATCCATCTGACCCCTGAGTACGTAGTCAACCACTTCGGCGAAGATCGCGGAGAGCTTTGCGTACATCGGGTGCACGGGCGGGAAGTTGGTGTACTCGAGCATGTACGACACCTTCGAGAGGAACGCGGCGTTGATCGGATTGACTGTCGCTTTTACGATGCCCGCAATTTTTTCTTTCACACCTGGATCCAGATCGATCTGGAGGTTGTAGAGCTTGTCGAGCCACTCTTTGCTGGCGAGAAGCTCGGCCGAAGGCTTTCCAACCGGTAGGTGCGCGCTTATGATGCTGTGTATGGCGTTTATGTCTGGATCTGAAGCCTTCGCAACGATCAGGAACGCGAGTTCATCGTAGACAGATTTCAGGGCGCTGTATTTCGGGTTCTGCGCTCCGGCCTTCGAGCTGACCATCCACATGAACGGTTGGCTCAAAGTAACGGGTTTCTTTCCAGGTTCTCCGGCTGGGAACAGCGTGTAGTAGAACCACTGTTCGACTTCTTCAGGCTTCAGGCCCCTCATCTGCCCAGTCTTTGGATCCGTGTAATAGTCCTTGGTTTGCCACTCGGTCCAGTACCAGGTGCCGCCGATGTCGAAGAGCGTCTTTCCATCAACGATCGCGGGATGCACCTGTTTTGCCCAGTCCCAGGCCATCATGTCGGAAGGCAGCAATTTTTCGCGTGCGAACGTCCATTCGATCGTCAGCCACTTGTATATGGCTTCTTTGTCGAACACGAGTTTCCCATCGGCTGGATCGTAGAGCTTGCTACCGAATGCGAGTATGAACTGCATCAGATCTGGATGCGCACTGCCCCTTCTATGTATCAGGCCCCATTCGGAAGCTCCAGTTTGAACGGCTTTCTTCGCCCATTCGTAGACGTCGAACCAGGTGAACTCGCCTTTCAGGACCTTCTCGTCGAGGCCCTGCAGATCGAGTCCAACCTTCGCCGCGATGTCTTTTCTGATGTAGAACGGCCTGGCTTCGGTGTCCTGTGGTAGACCGTAGATCCTTCCTTTGTACTTGGCCACCTCGATGTGCGATGCAAAGAAATTGTTCAGAAGCTCTTTGTGTTTCTCAAGGTAGGACGTCAGATCGAGCAGGTACCCTTCCTCAGCGAGTGGCGCTATGTAGACGTACGAGTTCACTAGGAAGTCTCCCGCGGTTCCGAGCGGCTGCTTGCTCAAGAACTCCTGATACATCTGCGTGAAGTCGAGTTCGTAGCGGGTCTCTCTGATCGTGACCTTCACGTTGATACCATTTTTTGCCCAGATTTCGTTGATGCGCCTCGCAGCTTCAACGATACCCAGAACTCTCAGCACACTGTTGGGATCTCCGGTGCCCCAGACCGCGTAGCGTACCTCGTTGACACCGTTCTTTTCGAGCGTGCGACCCACCTGAACGATGCTGTCCTCGATACCTGCAAAGAGTAGAAGCGTCACGCCGAGCAGTGCAACCAGAAGCCACCTTCTCACACACAACCCCTCCCTTCAGGAGTAGAATGGATATGAAAGATAAAACCAGATTCGAGAACTTTAAACATTTCTTGATCTGAACAAAGATTCACCCACCAGCACCATCAGGTACTTCTTGAAGCCGGAAAAGGGCTATAATAACTATAGCAAAAGTTACAAAAGGCGTCAATGTATTACGAAAAGTTTCAAAAGATTGCGAAAAACTGTGGGTGGCAACTTTGGTCAAAGGTGTGGGCATAAACATCGACACACGACGTTTATCAGGTTCCCACGAAATTCTCAGGACAGAACTTGAGAAATTCCAGCGTTTTGGGTTTGATTACGCAGAGATACCTCCTGCGGGTCTTGACGTGATCCTCGATGGCAAGATCGTTTCAAAGCGACTCGACCCCATCCTGCAGATCCTCAAAAGTTGCAGTCTGAAGTTCACAGTCCACGGTCCTGATCCGGTGAATCTCTCGTCAAACAGAGAAGAAGATTTTTCGATCGTGTTAGCCACCATAGATTTTGCCTCCTTCGTGGGTGCGGAAAGCGTGGTTTACCACTGTGGCTGGCTTGGTGAAGATCGAGAGAAAAAGGATAGAGAGATAGAAAATCTCAAAAAACTCTGTGATAAGCTTGAGAAGATGCGCGTGATTCTCGTTGTGGAAAACACCAGGCAAACGATCGAGCAGACGCTCGAAATCGTTCAGGCCGTAAATCATCCGAACGTGAGACTTTTGATTGACGTGGGACATTTGTTCTTGAGGCTGAGAGGGAATGAGAAAGAATTTCTAAGACAGATTTCCCTCGGTCTTCCTCACGCCTTCGAGCTTCACGTGCACGACAACTTCGGCAAGCCTGAGGAAGACTACGAGCCCATGATGGCATCATCATTGTTCGCTTACCTCTATGGAGTGGGGGACCTGCATTTGCCCATTGGTTATGGGAGAATACCTTTCGAAGAGCTTTTCAAGCTGGTCCGCGAGGAATTCGATGGCATCGTCGTGCTCGAAATAAACGATATGAACCGGTTCGAGAAGGATATTCCTGAGAGCCTGGAAAAGCTGAGAACCTTGTCGACCGCTGGAGGTGTTGGACATGCTTGAGTTCCTCATGTGTGGTTTACCTGAGAACGTTCGACGTGCAGAGGAAATGGGCGATTGGGAAAACGCCATAAGCCTGATTGACAGATGGCTGAGGGACACACGCGTCAATGAGGTGCAGAGGCGACGTCTCGAATACGAAAAGTTCAGGATCAGGAGGTTGCTCGCAGCGCATCCGTACGATGAAGCGGAAGCTTTAGAAAAAGCACAAGAGATGATTCGGGATTTCGATTACGATGAATTTTACAGGCTCATAGACGAAGGTTGCGTCGATTTCATCCTCGTCAACAAGAGAAAGAGATTCTTCGAAAGATTCGTTCAGAACATTGCCTTCGCCCGGCCGGAATACAAGTCGAGGATATTGATCGATCCCGAAGAGGAAAAGAACAGACAGCTGATCGAGGAGAGGATAAAGGCGCTCGCCCACGGTTCAGCCCCGAAGAGTTACAGGGTACGAATAAAGTTGAAAGCAACGCTGGATTGGCCAGAAGATTATTTCAGAGTCTGGCTGCCCTTTCCAAAGGAAGGCTTTCAGATAGAAGATGTGAAGTTGCTGTACGTGAGCGAGGAGAACTACTTTCTGGCCGACAACGATGTTCCTCAGAGAACCATCTTCTTCGAAGGTACGAGTAGAGAGTACATCGTCGAGTTCGGATACACTGTTCGCGAATGGATCAACAGGGTCGATCCTTCAAAGGTTCAGGAGTGCGATGTGGAGGATTTTCTTGGAGAGGAACCTCCTCACATAGTCTTCACACCGTACATCAGATACCTGACTCTCAAGATCATCGGTGACGAAAAGAACCCTTATTTGAAGGCCAAGCGCATCTACGACTGGATCACGAGCAGGGTGAGATACTGCTACGTCAGGCCTTACGCGACTTATGAGAACATATCGCAGTACGTGGCTGAAAACCTCAAAGGTGATTGCGGCTTTCAAGCGCTGCTCTTCATAACGATGTGCAGGATCGCAGGTGTTCCTGCGAGGTGGCAGTCTGGCTGGTACGTCACACCGTACTTCGTATCGCCACACGATTGGGCGCTGTTCTACGTCAAACCGTACGGCTGGCTTCCTGCCGATCTTTCTTTCGGTGGGGCAAGGAGGCACAATGAGAAACTGCGCAGCTTCTATTTTGGAAACCTGGACGGCTTCAGGATGGTCGCGAATGATGATTTCATGAAACAATTCACTCCTGAACCAAAGTTCTACAGGGAAAATCCCACGGACAACCAACTCGGCGAGGCCGAAACACATAGCAAGAAGATTGGTCTGGAAACTCACATAAGCGTGGTACAGTTCGAAGGCTGGGAGGTCTGAACGGTGGGAAAGATAAAAGATGTTCGGCTCACATTGAAAAAATACGTTTATCACAAACTGTTCCACATCACAGGAAGCATATCTTCCGAGGCGAGCAACGTCGAAGTTGAACTGTTTCTGGACAGTGGTGTTGTGGGAAAAGGCGAGGCATCCCCATCCTTCAGGGTCAACGGTGAAAGGGTCGAAATGCTCCTGGCGATGGAAAACTTTTTGAAAGAGAGCTTGGTGGGCCTCGATGTGCGCAACTACGCGAAGATCTTCGAGATCACCGACAAACTTCTGGCAACTCCGAGTTTGAAAGCCGCCGTTCAATTTGCCACGCTCGATGCTCTCTGCGAAGAACTCAGTGTATCGGTGGCAGAGTTCCTCGGAGGGGTGAAGGAAGAGATCGAGACCGATAAGACTGTGGGTATAGACACCTTGGAAAACAGGGTGAAAGACGCCGAAAAGATTTTCAAGGAAGGTTTCAGAACGATCAAGATCAAGGTGGGTGAAAACCTCAAAGAAGACATCGAGGCGATGCTCGAGATCGCAAAGGTAGCTAAGGGGGCGAAGTTCATAGTCGATGCGAACATGGGTTACACACCGAAGCAGGCGATCGAGTTCGCGAACGTCGTGTACCACGGCGGTGTGGACATAGCCGTTTACGAACAGCCCGTGGTTTGGCATGACGTTGAGGGGCTCAGGTTCGTCAGGTTCCACTCTCCGTTCCCGGTGGCAGCGGACGAATCTGCGAAACGAAAGTACGATGTGCTGAAACTGATAAAGGAAGAAGCGGTGGATTACATCAACATAAAGCTCATGAAGAGTGGTCTGAGCGACGCCATGGCTATAGTGGAGCTTGCGAGAGCTTCCAATTTAAAGTTGATGATCGGTTGCATGGCTGAATCGAGTCTTGGGATCAACCAGAGCGTCCAGTTCGCGCTCGGTACGGGCGCGTTCGACTTTCACGATCTGGACAGCCATCTGTTGCTCAACGAACCTTCGTTCAGAGGAAAGTTCGTTCAGGAAGGTCCGAAGATGAAGCTGACACGGAGGTGATCGAGATAAAGATAAAGGATCTGGTCGGGCTCTACGCTCGGAGAAAACTCAGACCGAAGGAGTTCGTCGAGGAATGTTTCAAAAAGATAGAAGCGCAGAAACACTTGGGGGCTTTCATAAGTCTCGACTACGAAGGTGCCATGAGGACGGCAGAATCTCTGGAAAACTCGTTCAGGAACGAAGAGAACCTCCCTCCACTCTACGGAGTACCCATCGCGGTCAAGGACCTGATCGACGTTGCCAATCTGAAGACCACGGCGGGAAGCTTGTTCTTCAAA
Source organism: Thermotoga sp. Ku-13t (assembly GCF_011057685.1). Lineage (NCBI taxonomy): Bacteria > Thermotogati > Thermotogota > Thermotogae > Thermotogales > Thermotogaceae > Thermotoga > Thermotoga sp. Ku-13t. The sequence continues at coordinate 15,200 of NZ_LNFY01000009.1, forward strand.
GACAACATTGCGAAAGAAGATGCGTTCGTGGTGCAGCAGCTCAAGAAGGCCGGTGCCATAATCGTTGGGAAGACGAACCTTCACGAGATCGCGCTCGGTGTGACGAACAACAACCCGCATTTTGGTCCGTGCAGAAATCCACACGATCCGAGCAGGATCTCCGGTGGTTCTTCCGGTGGATCTGCAGTCGCCGTCGCCACGGACATGGTCGTGACGGCCCTCGGAACGGACACCGGCGGTTCGATACGCATTCCCGCCGCGCTGTGTGGAGTTGTTGGGTTGAAACCTACCTACGGAAGGGTGAGTGTGAGGGGTGTTCTTCCCCTGTCGTGGCACCTGGACCACGTGGGACCTCTGGCCAGCTGCGTCGAAGATGCCTGGATTGTGCTGAAGGTGATCTCCAGGTATGACGAGGAAGATCCCTTCTCGCTGAAAGCACCCCTCAGAGAACCAGATTTTGAGAGGTTCCCTGAGGGAATAAAGGTTCTCAAACCTGTGGGTGAATTCATTTCTAGGGCCGATGAGAGGATTCTGAACCTCGTCGACGAGGCGGCCCGCGTGCTGGAAAAACTCGGAGCCGTCGTGGAAGAAAGATACATCGAATGGTTGAAGGATGCCGCGGCGGCCAACGGTTTGATCACGCAAACGGAAGCGGCAGCATTCCACAGAGAAAGGTTGAAAGAGCATCCAGAACTGTTCGGGGAAGATGTCAGACAGAGGTTGATGGAAGGAGCCTCCACGAGTGGAGCAGATTACGCGCTGGCAAGGAGAGTTCAAACGATCGTTAAGCACAGCTTCAGGGAATTGTTCAAAGAATACGATCTTTTGATCCTACCAACGGTGCCCATCGTCGCACCTCCCATTCAGGGAGAAGGCGCGGTCGAAATGGCAAGAAAGCTCACTCGTTTTACCGCTGAGTTCAACATCTCTGGCTTGCCCGCGCTGAACTTGCCGTTCGGTCGTGTTGATGGTTTACCAGCCGGAGTGCAGTTCGTCACGAAATGGTGGAGGGAGGATCTGCTGGTCCAGGTTGCCCACGCAGTCGAGAGGACCGTGAACGTCGGTTGAGTGTCTCGATTGGAATGTTGAAATGGACTTAAATTTAATGAGCCGAAAGATTCTTGACACAACATTGCAATCCTTGCTAAGATTTACACAAGATGAGTTGACTAACCACCGAATCTGCCTTGCTCGCTTGAATCGCCACGACTCGGTTTGAAAAAGCTTTAAGGATTCTTTTGTGAATTGCTCGCTGTTCATATATTGAAGGAGGTGTTCTTATGAGAAAGTGGTTACTGGTGGCACTCGTACTCTTGATGGTGGTATCTGTCCTCGGAAAGGTTAAGATCGTGTACTGGCAGTACTACTTCGAAACCAAAGTCAAGGCCATAGATGAACTTATCAAAGAATTTCAAAAGCTCTATCCAGACATCGAGATTGAGCACGTCACGTTCCCGTACGAAACGTTCAACGAAAAGGTTGCCGCCTCTGTTCCCGCAGGAACAGGGCCGGATGTTGTGAACCTTTACTACGGCTGGATCCCGAAGTACGTGACTTCTGGTTATCTGCAACCACTTCCGAAAAGCGATTTTTCAGATCAATATTTCGAAGAGAATTTCTTCCCATTCGTGGCAAAAGGAGTCGAGTTTTTGGGCGAACGGTACGCTGTACCGATTGCTGTAAGGAGTCTAGCACTCTTTTGGAACAAAGATCTCTTCAAGCAAGCGGGTCTGGATCCGGAGAAACCTCCAAGGACGCTCCAGGAACTCGTTGAAATCGCAAAGAAACTGACTAAGTATGACAAACAGGGCAACATAGTCCAGGCCGGCCTTGCAACGCAACCTTCTGGCCAGGGCCACCACTGGATAAGGGAAGTGCTGGTCAGGCAGTTCGGCGGTCAACCCTACAGTGATGATTACAGGAAGGTGCTTTACCAAAACGCTCCTGAGGCGCTCAAGTTCTACACAGATCTGATCACCGTTCACAAGGTCGGATACCCTGGCTTCATGAACGACGATATCACGGCGTTCGTGTCTTCATCAGCAGCGATGAACATCGATGGTTCTTTCCGAATAGCGGCCCTTAAGAAAGCAGGCTTGAATTTCGGTGTGGCTGAACTTCCTGAGCATAACGGAATAAAGTCCAACTTCGCATCTTTCTGGGCGAACGCAATAACAAAGAATGCCACGGGTCCCAAGCTCGATGCGGCGATCAAGTTCATAAAGTTCTTGGCGAGCGAAAAAGTCATGGAATTCTGGCTCGATGCGGTTGGAGAACTTCCGGCCAATCCCAAGGTTGCTCAAAAATACTACAATGATCCCATCTATGGCCCGTTCTTGAAGGGTCTCGAGTATGCCCACGCGACTTTCTTCGTTGACGAGAAAGAGCAGAGACAGGTCATCATGGATGCGGTTGACAAAGTCTGGTTGAAAGGAGTTCCACCTGAGCAGGCTTTCAGAGAAGCGGCGGAGATAGAGCAAAGACTTCTGGATGAATTCTGGAAGAACGTAGGTAAGTGAAAGCTGGGCACGGTCTACGCCGTGCCCGTTCGGGGTGAAAGCAATGAAGTTGAGACAGAAAAAGATCTTGACGGCATATCTTTTTCTGGCTCTACCGCTTTTTTTCTTTGTTTTCATTCGTTTTTATCCCATGCTTTCGGCGTTTTACATGAGTTTCACCAACTGGAACATCCTTTCTCCAAAAAAAGATTTCGTTGGTTTCTCCAACTACGTGAAGATCTTCAGCGATCCTGTTTTCAGAATAGCTCTCTTCAACACGCTCAAATACGTTCTGCTGGGCGTGCCGAGTGTAATCGTTGTTTCTCTGTTTCTTGCGCTTTTGTTGAACAACATGATCAGGTTCCGTAGCATGTACCGTCTCATTTATGTTATGCCTTACATTACACCGATGGTCGCGACGAGCTGGGTTTGGCGCTGGATGTATCAGAGGCCACCGGCCGGGATTATAAACAACATTTTGAACGCTCTTGGCTTACCAACGAGAGGCTTTCTGATGAGTACAACTGAAGCGCTACCTTCCATCGTGGTCACAACCGTCTGGATCGAAATTGGTTACTGTGTGCTCATTTTTCTGGCAGGTCTACAGAACATCCCAAAAGAGTACTTGGAAGCCGCAAGGGTTGATGGTGCAAACAGAAGGCAGTTACTGTTCAGGATAACTATTCCTCTTCTCAATCCGGTGATAGTTTTTTTGTCGGTCATCGAGACCATCATCTTCCTGAGAATATTCACTCAAGTTTACAACATGACTGATCAGGGATCGGGAGGACCCCTCAATTCGACAAAGCCACTGGTGCTTTACATATACCAGAAGGCGTTCAAGTCGTTCGACATGGGAACCGCGGCCGCCGCAACCGTCGTGCTCTTTGCGATCATACTCACCATAACGATATTTCAGCTGAAAGTCTTGAACAGGAACGTTCAGTACTGAGGTGGTGGTATAAAGGTGACAAAATCCGACAGGATCGTCAAGGCAGTTGCTTACACCGTCTTGACTGCTTTGGCTATCGTCATGATCTTTCCCTTCGTGTGGATGGTTCTTTCATCCTTCAAGCCTTTCAGTGAGATTTACAGGCCTTATTTTTTCCCGAAGAATCCAACCCTGGATAATTACAGACAGATACTCGGTTCTTCTCTATTTCCAAGATGGTTTACGAACAGTATAATTGTTGCCCTTGTGACTACTGCTTCTGTGCTGTTCTTCGATTCACTCGTCGGTTACACGCTCGCCAAATTCAGATTTCCCGGAAGGAACATTATATTCGTCTTCATCCTCAGCACGCTCATGATCCCGACCGAGATGCTCATAATACCCTGGTACGTGATGTCCTCGAAGTTCGGCTGGATCGATACGTACTGGGGAATCATGTTTCCAGGTATGATAACAGCCTTTGGAATCTTCCTCATGAAACAGTTCATGGAGACGATTCCCGACGATCTGATAGATGCGGCGAGGATAGACGGTGTTTCGGAGTTTGGGATATTCTGGAGAATAGCCCTCCCACTCGTCAGACCGGCACTCGCATCTCTGGCGATTTTGAACTTCATCGGCAACTGGAACGCTTTCCTGTGGCCGTTGATCGTGTCTTCGAAACCGCAGATGTACACGCTTCCTGTCGGACTGGCGTACTTCTCGAGTGAAAATTTGATGAGGTGGGAATTGATCATGACGGGTGCGACTATTTCAACCTTGCCGTTGATAGCTGTGTTCCTGATATTCCAGAGACAGATCATCAGGGGAATCATGCTCTCCGGCCTGAAGGGGTGAATGAGATGAGATTGATAGACTCCCACGTTCATCTCTTGTTGAACCTTGGCGAAACGAAGGAAGGTGAAGAGGATCCGTGGTTGAAGAAGGAAAGAGAGAAATGGTTCAGAGCGTGGAACTTTCCAAAACCAGAACCGTTGGACGATGTGGATCAGCTTGGTGAGCTGTGGTACCAGGAAGCGAACAGGTACTCCATCGACAAGATAGTTTTCGTGACGGCGAACGGGAACGAGAACATGCTGAGAGTGGTTTCTAAGCATCCGGACAGGTTCATCGGGTACGCCCACCACGATCCAGCACAAGCGAACGCCGCGGAGGAACTGGAAAAGTTCATAAAGGCTGGATTGAAGGGATACAAGATACTGGGCCCGAAGGTGAGCGTGCCTCTCAACGATCGATCCCTGTATCCCGTGTGGGAGGTGGCGAACCATTACGGTATACCTGTGCTGGTACATTTTGGTATCCTCGGCGCTGCAGGTGGAATAGCTTACCACGTGAACATCAATCCGCTGATCATCCACGATGTTGCGAAACAGTTCAGTAGAATAAGGTTCATAGTCCCACACTTCGGATGCGGATACGTTTTCGAAACGCTCAACCTGTGCTGGGCGTGCCCCAACGTTTACGTCGACACGAGTGGCTCCAACCAGTGGACGAGGTGGATGCCTTACGAGTTGAATCTGGAGATGCTCTTTAGAAAGTACAGAGAAACCATAGGTCCAGAGAGAATAATCTTCGGTACGGATTCGAGCTGGTTTCCTCGCGGTTTCTGCAAAACTTACCTCGATGAGCAAGTCAGGGCCATGATCCATGTGGGTTTCAGCGATGACGAGATCGACCGTGTCCTGTACACGAACATCGCCGAAATACTTGGATTAACGCAATGAATCTTCGCACAGATTTCTCACACGATCGTTACCCCATTGCAAAATACATCTCCGTATCTACATAGTGGAGAGCGCTCTGAAGGCCGGCCTGAGGGTTCGAACCTGGAAGGTAAGGCCATAATGGGTCATAGGTCTACCCCGTCGGTTCTCACGAGCTTGGCTCGGTCAATATTTTTACAAGGATTAAAGATTATTGTGTCATCGCGTGAAGTTCTTCACCTGTAAGAGTAGATCCTCACTCGCCACTTTCTCGAAGTGTTCCCAGAGCCTGTGATCTTTCATGGTCACCATGGCGATGGCCTGGACGATGTCTTTCCTTATGTCTTCCGTGAACCGTTCGTCTTCGTACGCCTTAGCGAGCACTTCCACCGTTCGGAACGTTGGAACGTGAGACAGCGCCATGATCACCTGGGTTGCGAGTTCCTCTCTGTAATCGTCTTCGAGCAGATAGTAAGAGAGCACGTCGAGTATCCTCTCACCGTCTCCGAGCTTGCACATCGCTTCGTATATGACGAGCTGGGCGGTTTCATCGTCGTACCTGCACAACAGGTTCATCAAGTCCTTCTTTATACTCACTTCACCCAGGTCCGAGAGTATGTCCACAAGATAGAGCAGTATCACATCGTTCTGTTGACTTGCCTTCAGATGCTCTTTGTACTTCTGCAACAGAATCGGACGCGCCGAATCACCGAATCTGTAAATGATCTGCAGAACGATCTCTCTAACCTTCTCGTCTTCGTCCGTGAGCAGGTTTATCAAGCTGGGAATGGCTTCGACACCTTTTTCTGTCATTATCCTCTCAACCAGTTTTTCGACATCGCCGTTCATATCCATCGCAGCTTACCACCCTTCTCGACCAGAAGTTTCCGTTCGAAATATTCTGCGAACTGTGGTTCATGCGTGACGAAACCTATCACTTTGTTCAGTTTCTCAAGCCTCTTCAGAGCGTCTGCAACCTTGGTCTTGTTGTCATTGTCCAGACTCGAAAAACCTTCATCTATAAAGAACGCTTCCATCTCACCCGTTGCCTCTTCAGCGATGCTCATCGCGAGCGCGATCGAAACGAGAGTCTTCTCTCCCCCCGAAAGCCCGCTCGCATCTCTCTTCACTCCCTCGTCTCTCACCACGAAACCGTCCTCATCGATCGAGAGTGAGAACCTTCCGTCGGTCAGAAAATCCAGCAACTGGTTCGTGCGCTCCACGATGTTTCTCAGCACGAGGTCCGCAACGTACGATTGAAATTCCCGCGCAGCGAGCGTGTCCTTCACCAGGGACAACACGGTGGACAGTTTCCGGGCCTGTTCGAACTTCTCTTCCAGCTCTTTCAGCTGAGCCTGCAGAAGTTTCCTTCTCTCTATGGACTGTTCAACGATGGCTTTCTTTTTGATCTTCTCATCCCTTTCATCCTTCAGCCTCTGCAATTCCTGCCGCAGCGATTCGGCCATCTTCTGGCACTCTTCCTTGCTCGTCTTCAACGATCTTCTGAACTGTTCTATCTGAGTCTTCAGCTGTTCTATCTCGGCTTCAATCTTCGAAAGCTTCTCCTGAGCGCTGAATTTTGGCAGTTCCTTCGTGACGTACTTTTTGAAGGTCTCAAAATCCATGTTGATGCCTTCGAGCGCAAGGAAGAATTCTTTTTCGATTCTCTGTTTTTTCTCCAGAGCCGCGTCTCTCTCTTTCATCTGGTTTTCAAGTTCCTCGTTGAGTTCCTTCAATCTGCTTTGAAGTTGTTGTTTCGTACCGTCGAGCTTCGAAAGTTGCGAGGCCAGGATGGACTTTCTCTCCAGCAATCTCTGAAGTTCGGCAGAGAGTTCTCTGAGTTTCTTTTTGAGTTGCGTTGAGTAACTCATCTGCAAGAGTTCCTGAACGATCCGTCCTTCTTCCATCGAGATCGCTTTGAGCTCTTTTTCAAGTGAACTGACCTCTCGTTCGAGTTTTTCTGTGATCTCTAAGAGGTTCTGTAGCTCAGCGAAGAGCTGGGCCTTTTTTTCTTTGGTCTCGTCGATCGAATCTTTCAGCTTCCTGTAGCCTTCAAGGTCGTATTCGAGTTCCACCACCTTCCTCTTGCTGTAGATCCCTCCACAGACGGGACATCTGTCTCCGTCATTCAGCTCCTGTGCTATCTGGTCCGCCATCCAGACTATCGCGGAAGGCTTCATCTTTTCGAACTGTTCGATCAGCGAATTCAGCTTCTGTTCGAGCTCGGTGTGTTCTTTCTTTTTCTCTTCGATTCTTTTCCTCGCTTTCTCAAGCTCCTGTTTCTTACTCGACAATTGCTGTTCAAACATCACTTTGCGTTCTTTCAAGCTGGACGCGTTCTGCACCAGTGGCTCGCTCTGCTCGTCTATCTTCGAAAGTTTCTCGATCTGTGCCTGAACTTTCTGAACCGCACCCTCACATTCGGACAGTTCAAGTCTGGTCTTTTCGATCTCCTGTTCCAGCTTCTGTGTTTCCTGCTGGATCTTCGTTCGGTTCGCCCTGAGCCTTTCGAGGGCGTTCTCAAGTCTGCTGAGAGACTCGGAGGCGTGGAGCAGCTCCCGATAGGGCAATTCCAGCGATTTGGCGATGGATATCTTCTTTTCTTCTTCGAGCGATCTGAGCAGGTTCTGCTTTTCTTCGAGCTTGGTCTGAAGCATTCTTTCGAAATTTTCTATCTGTCGGTGTATCTGAAGTTCCTGTTCTATCTCTCTCAGCCTTTCCTCTTTCAGCGCCAGCCCTTTCTCCAGAATTTTGATCTCTTTCTCCAGCGTCTCGAGGGGAGTTTCTCTGATGTGAGACTCGATCTTTTCTATCTCACCGTTCAGATCGTTGATCCTCCGCAGAAGCTCGTCCCTTTCGTGCTGGGCATCTTTGAACGCGTCGCTGACTTTTTCGACGATCTTTGTGAGTTTCTTCTTTTCGAACAGGACATCGAAGACCACATCGTTGATCCTCGAACGCGTGGCGGTGAGCAGGCTCGCGACCATACCCTGTGGTAACAGGAAGGTGCTTATGAAGCTCTCGTAACTCGTTTCCATGGCTTCTTTGAGCTTTTCGTCCACCAGGCTACGCTGTGAGGCCACGATCCTGTCGTTGATGGTGAGGAGCGCTTCGCTCATCCTGTCTCTCATCCTGATGCGCCTGATCACCTCGTACTTTTTCCCTTTCCTCAGGAAGGAGAACTTCACCAGGCACTGGTCTGCTCCGGATCTGACGTAATCGAAGGGGCTCCTCTTTCCGTAACGAACACCGACTCCGTAGAGCGAGAAAACGATCGCCTCGAGCAGGGAAGACTTTCCCGCCCCGTTCTGTCCGACGATCAGGAAAACGCCATCTTTGAAGTCGAGCTCACAGCTTTCTATCCCAAGAAAGTTCTTGATCTCAATCCTGAGCGGCCTCAGTTTGCTCGACCTCCCTCAATATTTCTTCCACGATCTTCACCATTTCATCCTCGAAATCGGGATATCTCTGTTTGACGTAGTCCCTGTACATCTCTATTAGAGTCTTTCTCTCAGACGGTGCGCTGATCGATTCCTGTTGCCTCCACGCCGTTTCGAATTCGACCTTCACGACGGATTCGTACCGTTCCAGCAAATGCTTTCTGACCTCGTTCGAAGGGGAACATTTGAACAGTATGCGTGCATAGCCAGAGAAGTTTTCCAGATCGGACTCTATCCTGTTCAGGTTCGAAAGGCTGTAGTCCTCGTACTCAAAGGTCTTCAGGGTTGTGTGCGGTGTCCTCACCGGTTTGACGATGGTTCTTTGGGATATTTCAACGAGCAGCGCACCTTTTATATCTTTCTCTTCACCGAAATCCAGAGCGATGGGCGAACCGCAGTACCAGCCGACAGGTTGCTGCGAGATCTGCATCTGGTTGTGCACGTGACCGAGCGCCACGTAATCGAAATCTGCGGGAAAACTGTTCGGTTTGAGCTGGTACTGAATGTTATTCTCCCTCTCGGATTCGAAGCAACCTTCCAGCATCGCGTGCGTGACGAGAACGTTGGCCTTGTCTGGCTTGACATACCTTTTGAAATCGGCAAGACAGGAATCCAGAAAATCCATCATCGCGGCGATGGGATCTCTCGTTGCCCCCAGAAGCCTCTGATAGTCCACGTACGGTAAAAAGAACAGAACGGCTTCTTGAAGCTCAACCGTGTCCGGTCTTTCCACGATGTACAAATTCTTCAAATTGAAAGTCTTCCAGTGGTTCAGCCCCTGCCAGTCGTGGTTGCCGAAGACCACGAAGGTGGGCGCGATCGAGGCGAATTTCGCTATGGTTTCACTCAGAACGTTCAGAGCTTCGATCCTCGGATTGACCCTGTTGTGCAGCGCATCCCCTGCGACGATCACGAGATCAACCTTTTCTTTTTTTGCAACATCGATGAGAAAGTGAATCGCCCGTTCGGTCTCTTCGAGCCTGTCGATAGCTTTTGAACCGATCCAGGATTGCAGTCCAAGGTGCCAGTCTGACGTGTGGAGGATCTTCATTCAGCTTCCTCCCAGCTTGAACACATTCTCTTCCGCAGGGAACGTTCTGTTTCTCACTTCTTCGGCGTACTGAGAGATCGCCTTCAGCGAAATCTCATACAGATTCGCGTAGCGTTTGGCGAACTTTGGCTGGAAGGCCGGGTTCAACCCGAGCACGTCGTGCAGCACGAGCACCTGTCCGTCGCAGTATCTGCCCGAACCGATGCCGATCGTTGGTACGCTCACGCTCTCGGTGATCTGTTTCGCCACCTCTTCCACGACCATCTCGAGTACGATGGCGAACACACCGGCCGCCTCGAGTGCCTTCGCATCTTCGAGCAATTTTTTCGCGGTTTTTTCGTCTTTACCCTGCACCCTGTAACCGCCGAAAACGTTCACAGACTGCGGTGTGAGGCCCAGATGCCCCATCACGGGGATACCACTTTCGACCATCCTCTTTATGAGGGACGCGAAGGCGGCACCTCCTTCGAGCTTCACCGCGTTCGCTCCACCTTCTTTCAAAAACCTTCCCGCGTTCCTGATCGCCTCATCTGTAGAGCATTGATAAGAGAGAAAGGGCATGTCACCGATTATGAACGCGTCCGGGGCGCCCCTCCTGACGGCCTGCGTGTGCCTGATCATGTCGTCCATGGTGGCGGGCAGTGTATCGGAAAAACCAAGAACGTTGTTCGCGAGAGAATCTCCAACCAGTATGGCGTCCACACCGGCTTCATGCACGATGCGGGCGAACGGAGCATCGTAGGCGGTGATCACCACTATGGGTTGTTTGCCTTTCAAAGACATGAATTTCTGAACGTTCATGCCCACAGTTTCCCCTCCCTTATCCTCTTGAGGAGCTCGACCATCTGATCGTAGAGCTGGGCGAACTCTGGGAATGTCTCCTTGAACAGCTTTCCTTCTTCCTGAACCACTTCCCAATCTCCCCTCGCTACGGGTCCTGTCAAAGAGCCAGCCACACCTTTCGTTCTGATGTTCTGTGCGACGCTGTTTATGAGAACGCTGATCAGCTCGCGTGAATCTTTGATACCACTCTTTGTGTACATCTTCTCGGCGAGCGCCGCGAGTCCCACCGCGAAGTTCGAACAGAGAACCGCCGCGAGATGGTACGTGGCCTTTCCATCCTCAGACAGAAGAACGTACCTGCTTGGTATATCCTCAACCAATTTTATCGCCTTTTTCAATCCTTCTTCGTCTCCCTCAACGCCGAAGATGCAGTCTGGAAGGTTGCTGTAAGCGATCGATGGATCAGCGAAGGAAAGGTTCGGATGCATCGACGCTCTGTGAAAGCCCAGAAGTTCGGCATCTTTGAAGATCTTCGAGGAATGAAAACCACTGAAGTGTATCAGACAGGTTCCGGGCTGGATTTTTTTCTTGATCGTCTCGTAAACTTGATGGATGACAGAGTCCGGCACGGAGAAGAAGACCACATCGAAGAGCCCTTCGACTTCTTCATAGATGGTCGGGATACCCGTGCCGAGTTCTTCGACGAAGCGCTGGGCTTTCTCCCTGGAGCGCGATACGACGAAGCGAACTCTGTGGGATTTTTCGATGAGCCTTCGACAGATGGTGAGCGTCACCTTGCTCGTACCCAGAACGTTCAGTTCCACACGCATCCACCCAGTTAAGTTTTAACACGCGCAGTCAACTTCTGCTACGTCTCAGGTTGAGTAGATGTTTCAGCGTGAGCAGACTCTGGGTGATGTCTTCGTTCACCACGACCACGTCCTCGGGTACCTCGAGCTGGACCGGGGCGAAGTTCCAGATACCTTTGATACCGCACGCGACGAGCAGGTTCGCAACTTCCTGTGCGGATTCTTCGGGAACGCAGATCACACCGATCTCGACATTGAACCTCTTCACGATGCGTTTCAGATCCTTCAATGGTAGAACGACCAGGTCGGACACGAATTGGCCTATCTTCTGCGGATCGTTGTCGAAGATCGCAACGATCTCGATCCCGTACCTCGCAAAGCCTCGATAATTAGCGAGGGCGGAGCCGAGCCGGCCCGCCCCCACTATCACAACCGCAGTCTCTCTTTTGACCGCGAACAGTTCATCCAGCTCTTTCTTCAGCTCCTCGACTTTGTAACCAAGCTTCGGTTTTCCCGTCGTCCTGAGATGGCTCAGATCCTTCCTGACCTGCTCAGGTTGGAGTTTCAGCATTCTGGCCATCGTTTCAGAGGAGATGTACTCCTCCTTCACGTCGAGGAGCAGTCTGTGGTACAGCTTCAACCTTTCAAACGTTGGTCTGGGAAGCATCATGGATTCTTTCCTTGAGCTGTCTTTCAATTTCTCTTTCCACCTTTTCGAGGTCCGCTTCACTCACGAGTTTATCATTCACGAGCACGTTCGGTGAACGATCGCAATTCTCCAGGCAGAACGTACCCATTATCTCGACGCCGGAATACTCTTTGCGTTTTGCAAGCTCGATCAGTTGTGAGAGCAGTTTGTACGAGCCTTTGAGGTAGCAGGACGTTCCGAGGCAGACTTTGACCGTGACTTTCTCGCCGTTCTCGGCAGGGAGCACCTCGACATCTTCGTGTACGATGCGTTTCCTGGGTCTGTAACTCGTGTGGATCAGTTCGTGCAGCGATTCGACCTCTTCGTACAGTTTTCTCATGTGGTAGTTCTCTGACGGCGAGATCAGACTCCTCACTGAGACGAGCTCTTTCAAATGTTTCGCCCTGCTCTGTCTCGCCTGCGTGTCGTTCGGATAGGGTTGGCCTCCCCCACCGACACAACCGAAGTTGCACGCCATGACCTCGACTGCGTCCACGTCAAGCCTGCCTTCGAGGATGTCGTTGACGATTCTCCTTGCCTTCGATAGGCCGAAGACTATCAAGCCTTTGATGGTCCTTCCATCCTTCGTTTTCACTTCGACGAGCCTTATTCCCTTTTCGAGCTCAAGAATTTTCTGCTTTTCGACACCTGTTTCGTCGTTGATGACACTGATCACGCTCGAGAGGACCCCTCCGCTCTTTCCAAAATCGAGTCCACCCTGGGAGGAGACACCGTAGGGACGATCGAACGGCTGCGGTTCGAGCTTGCTCAGATCGATACGGCTCGCTTTGATGAGTTGTGCCAGTTCTCTACTCGTCAATACCAGATCGACGATGCCCTCGTGTTCTTCTCGTTCGGCTTCGAACTTCTTCGCGATGCACGGCATGAACGACACCAGATAGATCTTCTCCGGATCGAGGTTCATCTTCTTCGCGTAAATCTTCTTCACGATGGTTCCAAGAGCCTGCTGTGGAGATTTCACGCTGGATAGGTTGTTCGTGAGTGTTGGGTAGAACTGTTCCACGTACTTGACCCACGCGGGACAGCATGAGGTGAAAAGCGGGAGTTTCTCGTTCCGCTCGATGCGTTCCAGGAGTTCGTGTGCCTCTTCGAAGGCCACGAGGTCGGCACCGAAGGCCACATCGAAGACCTTCGTGAATCCCACCAGCTTGAGGAAGCTCACCAAACGCTCCGCGATGAACGGATCTTTATCGATTTTGAATTCTTCCGCTATGGCCACCCTCACGGCGGGTGCGATCATGCCGATGACTGTCTTTCCGCTCGACAGCGCTTCGTAAAGTTTTTCTGTATCGTTCCTCACGTACAGTGCGCCAGTGGGACAGACGGAAACACACTGACCGCAGTAGACACACTCGGTGTCAGAGAGGTTCGCTTCGAACGCCGTTGTGACGCGCGATTCTATGCCGCGGTACGCGAAATCTATCGCGCCGACGGACTGCACCTCCTCGCACATCCTCACGCAGTCTCCGCACAGAATGCACCTGCTCGAGTCCCTCACAATGGGACTGGAGGCGTCAACGAGCTGGGATTTTCGCAGTTCCTCAAAACGCACCTTTCTGATCCCAAAGTCTTCCGCGTACTTTTGCAGTTTGCAGCTGCCGTTTCGTTCACACACGGTGCAATCTCTGTTGTGACTGGCGAGTATGAGCTCGAGAATACCTTTTCTCAATTGCTGGATCTCTGGTGTGTTCGTTTTGATGTGCATACCTTCTCTTGGTTTTATCGTGCAGGAGGTGACGAGCTGACCATCGACGTCGACGAGACACATCCTGCACGCGCCGTAGCTGGAGGTTTCTGACAGGTAACACAGATTCGGTATCTCGATTCCGACCTTCCTGAGTGCCTCGAGCAAGTTTTCCGCGTTCGAATCTATCTCAACCGGCCTGTTGTCCACGTAAACTGTCATCCTGATCACCTCCGTCACGCGACCTTGATGGCTTTGAACCTGCACTTCTCAACGCACAGTCCGCACTTCACGCACTTTTCAGGGTCTATCACGTAAGGTTTTCCTCTCTCGCCACTTATGGCACCGTTCGGACAGGAGCGCGCGCACAGTCCGCAACCTTTGCACAGTTTTTCATCGATCACGTATTTCTTGAAAGCGGTGCACGAGCCGCTTGGACAGATTCCGCGCAGATGTGCTTCGTATTCGGACCTGAACCATCTGAGGGTGCTCAGTATGGGATTGGGTGCGGTTTTACCCAAACCACACAGTGAGGCTGTCTTGATGAGTTTTGCGAGGAACTCCAGATTCTTCAGATCTTCCTCGCTCGCCTTCGCGTTGACGAACTTTTCGAGGATTCTGTAAGCCTGGGCGGTGCCTTCACGGCACGGCACGCACTTGCCGCAGGATTCTCTCTTGGTGAAATCCAAAAAGAACCTCGCAACTTCAACCATGCATGTTTTCTCACTTATGACCACGATGCCACCGGAACCGACCATCGCGTCGACGGACTTGAGCGTGTCGTAGTCGAGCGGCATGTCCAGATGTTCCACGGACAGGCACGCCCCGGAAGGACCTCCTATCTGAACCGCCTTGATCTTTTCGTTGTTCAAAAGGCCGCCGCAGATGTCGAATATGATCTGTCTCAACGTTGTTCCGAACTGCACTTCGACGATGCCGGTCATCTTCACAGGACCCGTGACGGAGAACATCTTCGTACCGGGAGAACCTGGCGTTCCGAGCTTTCTGTACTTCTCAACGCCGTCCCTGATGATCCTCGGAACGTTCGCGTAAGTCTCCACGTTGTTTATCAGGGTGGGATATCCCCACAGGCCCGCCTGCGCAGGGTACGGTGGTCTTGGCCTCGGCATACCGCGCTTTCCCTCGATCGATGCGAGCAGGGCAGTTTCTTCACCGCAGACGAAAGCCCCCGCACCTTCCTTTATCTCGAGGTCGAAAGAGAAGCCCGTCCCGAGAATGTTCTCGCCCAGCAGGCCGAGCCTTCTCGCATCTTCGATGGCTTTCTGGAGCATCTGAATGGCTATGGGGTATTCCGCGCGCACGTACGCGTACCCTTTCTGTGCCCCCACAGCGTAGGCCGCGATGATCATGCCCTCCAGGACCAGGTGTGGATCTCTTTCAAGCAGTGTTCTGTTCATGAAAGCACCTGGATCGCCCTCATCACCGTTGCACACGACGAACTTCACGTCCGATTTACTCTTTCTCGTCGCCTCCCACTTGAGCCCCGTTGGGAAGCCTCCACCGCCTCTGCCTCTCAGTCCGGACGCTTTGATCGTCTCGATCACTTCCTCTGGTTTCATGCTCGAAAGGACCTTCAGTAAAGAAGAGTACCCTCCCCTGCCCATGTAGTCCTCTATGCTGTCGCACTCGCTCTTGCCGATGTCTTCCATGATGTAGAAGTTCTGTCTTTTGTAAAGCTGTGTGTCCTCGAGCGATTTGACGCGCTCGTTCGTTTCAAAATCGATCAGAAGCAATTCTTCGACGATTTCTCCCCTCTTCAAGGTGCGTTCCACGATCTTTTCAACGTCGTCAACACCGACGTGTGCGTAGAAATAGCCGTAAGGCTGAACGACCACGAGGGGACCTGAAGAACACCGGCCGCAACATCCAGTTTTTCTCACGATTCCTTCGTGTGCATCGTCCATTTTGAAAACATTTACGCTGAGCTTTTCACGCTCGAGCACTTCCTGAAATTTCCTGTAGACCTTCTGCGCCCCTTTCGCGCTGCAGCCAGTACCAACGCAGATGTAGACTGAAAGGTTGCGTAGCTTTGCGTTTCTTATCTCTTTCTGCTTCTCTATGAACTCGTAAGCTTCAGTTAGATTTCTGAGCATCGCCATCACCCCTCAGGCTTCGAAGGATTTCTTTCACCTTTTCCGGCGTGAGGTTGCCATAGACTTCATCGTTTATCACCATCGCGGGTGCGAGCGCACACGCTCCGAGGCATCCAACACAGTCCAGACTGAATTTGAGATCTTTCGTGACCTCACCCGGTTTGATGCCTATCTCTTCCTCGATCGCCTTGATCAGGCTCATAGAGCCTTCCATATGGCAGGCCGTCCCATCACAGATCAGGATCGTGTATTCTCCCTTGGGCTTCAGCGAGAACTGTGCGTAGAACGTGGCCACACCGTACACTTTGGCTGGCGGTAGTTGCAGCGCGACGGCGACGTAGTGGATCACGTCTTTCGAAAGGTAACGATGAAGCTTCTGAACTTCCAGCAGGATCTTGACGAGGTTTTCTCTTCTGTAGTTGTACTTCCTCAAGATCTGTTCAACCGCTTCGTATGTTCTTTCCAAAGCCTTCACCTCCTCAGCAGTACTCCACGTTCACGATCTTTCCGCGTTCTCTCAGAATACGTGCGATATCGTGAACGATCCTGAACTTGAGCGAAACATCGTGGCTGAACAGGGGATTCTGGTGCGCCGGGTTGATGGCTCTTCCCACAATGAAGTTGATCTCGTCGGCTTCGAGCAAGAGATTCAAAAGCATCTGCGGAGCGAGGCTGAGTGTGTTCTGCTGGCCCTCAAGGTATCTGAATATGTGGGTGAGCGTGACGATGCCTTCGGTGACAAGCTCGAAGCCTTCGAGTTTCCCCACAGGCGGAGAATCAAAAGAAATCGTGTCGAGCTCGATCTGTACTTTCTTGCCAAGGACGCGCTCGAAGATCTGTGCCGTGGTGCCACCGCAGATGACCTTCTTTCCAGGCATGTTCAGAAAGCGTTTGACCATCGATTCGTCCTTGCTTTTGTCCTCTGGAGGTCCCACGAAGATGTTGAGCACGTACAAGGGCCTGAATTGTGCGACCATTGCGAGCGCATCGTCTCCCCTCGTCTCTCTGTCCAGATGCTGCGCGAGTTTCACGAGGTGGTTCACGATGTCAGCGGGCGGAAGTTTGTATTTCAGAAGCGACTGGATCTCTCTCAAGATGTTCTTCACACCGAAACCGAGTGGAAACTGAACGGTGCCCATTCCAGCCTGAGAAACCCCATCGGTCATCACGAAGAGCAGGTCGTTCTCTTTCGGTGTGATCCTGCTCAGCAGGATCTTTCTTCCCTCGATGGTCCGTTCCTCTTTCTCGAGTTCGATCGTCTGTCCATCTCTCAAATAGAGGACGACGGGGAATTCGTACTCCACCACGGTGCATTTGTTGGCTTTCGCGTCGTACACCATGCAGCAGAAGTTCGCGTAGCTTATACCCCTCACTTTGCAGATGGGCAACGTTTTCAGTATCGACGTGACCACTTCATCAAGCGGAACACCGTGGAAGAGCATCGTGGCGGCCATCTTTGCCGTGAGCGTCGAGAGTATGCTTGCTTTGATGCCACTACCAAGACCGTCCGAGACGGCGACGACGACCCTTTCGGAACTCTTCTTCACACATATGGAATCTCCGCAGATTTCTTCACCGGCTTTGTTCTTCTTCGCATGATCTATCTGACACGTGAGCACGCCTCATTCCTCCAGGGTCTTCCTCAGTTCGGTGAAACTGACCTTTATCTCCGCGACCGTTTCACCGAGCAGCCCTGCCACTTCCTGAACCACCCTCATCTGCTTGACCAGCATCTCTTCCATCTTCCTGAGCGTCTCTTTCTTGATACGCCTGAGCGTCTCTTCCTGCTCTCTTTCTTTCGTGATGTCCACAAGAAGGTACACATCCGCCTTTTCTTCCGGAAGGATGAAGAACTTGACGTAGTAAACGTGTGAATCTATCTGAAGGGGCTGGCCTTTGAAGAAGGATTCTCTCAGCCTCGGGATCAAATCTTCGTGATTGCTCCTCAGAAGGTTCAGGGCGGTCTTGTTGCGGTAAATTATTTTGCCGTCTTTCACCATGATGATCGCGTTGGGTGATTCTTCAACGACCTTGTGCGTCGCAGCCTTCAGTTTGTCGACGAGGTAAGTGATGCACATCTCTTTTTCCGCTTTGCCCAGGATCACCGCAATCGCTTTCTCTCTGCAGCTGTTGTATCCACACGCTCCACAGTTCAACCTCTTGCTTTCATCCGCCTTTCCCATCTCGATCAAAACTTCTTCGATCCTCGCCTCGTCGATTTCGTGTTCTTTCTTCTTCGCAGCAAAAACTCTCTCAAGGTTCAACTGAGCCTGGAAGGAAGATTGCTGGAGTTGAGACATCCTCTTCGCGTGTTCAACGATGCGAGAGCGTTTTTCTGCGAGGCTGAGATCTTTTCTGATCGCGGGCCCATTGATGCATCCCCCATGGCACGCCGAAGCTTCGATGAAGATTTTCCGTTCAGAAGGTGAGAATTTCTCGAAGAGTTCAATGAGATTCTCCACACCCTCAACGATGATGTGCGCATCGAACTGCGTCTGAACCGTGTAGTTGATGCCACTCGAAACCGGATACATCCTGGCCCTGGATGGATACGGGCCTTCCGGTAACTGCTCGTCGAAACGGGATGGATCCATTTTCTCTTCCTCGATGAAAGCGTCGAGCTCTTCGAAGGTCAGAACAACGTCAACGGTTCCTTCAGCTTTTTTCGCAACACAAGGACCGATGAACACCACAGGCAGTTCACCGTGAAGTTTCTTCAGAAACTTCGCATGCGTGACCATGGGAGAATCCACATTTGCAAGGTGACTCAGTACAGAAGGATAGTGCTTCTCTGCGAGCTCGACCACCACGGGACACGCCGTAGTAATGACGGTTCCACGTTCCTGGAAGATCCTCGAATATTCCTTCGAGACGATCTCGGCACCGAGTGCGGTTTCCTGCACGATCTCTGCACCCAGAGACTTCAACACCGATACGATCCTGTAAGGCTCGTCGTAGTGGGCGAAGAAAGAAGGTGCGATAGAAACGAGGAAGGGTTTACCGCAAAGCTTTCTGAATTCCTCGATGTTCTTTGTGTAACCCTTCGCCTTCTGGGGACAAACCGAAACGCACGTAGCGCAGTGGATACACTCTTCTTCCTGCACGTGAGTCTTCCCCGCACAGAACGAGATCGCCTTGACTGGACAGTTTCTCAAACACTTGTAGCAGTAAAGACAGTCCACCTCGTTCGAAACGATCAATGGCATGTTTTCACTCCCAGAATCTGTTCGAGCTTCTCCACCGTGACGTTCGTGTGGATCTGACCATCTATCTCAACGCAAATCCCTTCGGAACATTTTCCAAAACACAGCGAACCAGAAATGTCCAGGTTGAGACCCCGCTCCTTCAGTTGAAGGAGTTTCTCAACGATCTGGTACGAACCCTTTAAATGGCAAGAGCTTCCCATGCACACCCTCACCCGCATCGCACCACTCCATATCGTGAAATCTTTATCGTTATTTTTTTCACGATTAATTCTAAGCCACTTCCTGCAACCGAAGGTGAAATCAAGGAAAAGCTTTGACGACAGTTATGCGAAATAATTCACAAGTGCGCAGAGATTTTCACGAAGCACTTATTGTAAAATCTTTCTGTGCAGGAAGGAGGAAGATACGAGTGAAGTGCAGAAAATGCTCTCAGACGGCCGTCATACACTTACCTCAGCACAACACCGCTTACTGTGAACAACACTTCAACGAGTATTTCTTGGGAAGGGTTCAGAAGGCGATAAAAACTTACTCGATGATAGAGAAGAACGAACGGGTGCTCGTCGCTGTCTCGGGTGGAAAAGACAGCGTCTCTCTGTGGCACGCGCTGGTGAAGCTGAATTACAGATGCGACGCTTTGTTTCTCGATACTGGCATGGGTAGGCCGAGGCTCGAAGAGCTCCAGCAGCTGGCAGAGGGCATGAACAGCAGGTTCATCGTTTACGATGCGCACGAAGACCTGCTGGGTCTGGACATACCGAAGATTGCGAAGCTTCTGAAAAGACCGACTTGTTCGGTCTGTGGAAACGTCAGAAGGTATTTGATGAACAAATTCGCCGTCGAGAACGGCTACGACGTGGTGGCGACGGGTCACAATCTAGACGACGAGGTTTCCTTTTTACTCGGAAACGTTCTGAACTGGCAGGAGGGCTATCTGACCAGACAATCTCCAACGTTACCGAAAACTCACGCAAAGTTCGTCAAGAAGATCAAACCGTTCATTTTGCTCACGGAGAAGGAAACTTACGCTTACGCGCTTTTGAACAACCTTCCTTTCTCCGAAGAAAAATGCCCGTTCTCGAAGGGGGCAAGCTCACTGCTTTACAAGAGGGTTCTGAACGAGATAGAACTGGTACAGCCAGGCACCAAGCTGAGGTTCTACACCGGTGCACAAAAATTTTTCAAGGAAGAGAAAGAGCCTATAGAGTTGCGTGAATGTGCGGTGTGTGGCTATCCGACGACGGAGGAAGTCTGCAGTTTTTGTAGGATGAAAGAGAGGTTGAAGAATGCCCTGGGAGAACAGGCGTTTTGAGCTGTTCATTCCCATCATAGTAGCCTGCTTGATGATTGTAGGGCTTCTCGCCCTGTACAGTGCAACGAGGGATCACGGTCTGTACTTCGTCCGCAAGCAGATCGTCTGGGATATTCTCGGCATCGTTGCGATGTTTGCGATGGTTCTGATGAGGGAACGCTATTTGAAGATCGCGGGCACAGTGCTTTACGTCGCTTCGATTTTTTCGCTCGTTCTGGTCCTCTTCTATGGTACGATTTCTGGTGGGGCGCGACGCTGGTTCGATCTAAAATTCGGTTACTTCCAACCTTCGGAGTTCGCAAGACTTTCTCTCCTGATACTCAACGCATCGTTGCTTTCGCAACCGAACAAGAGGAACTTCTACACCTCTTTTTTTCTGACTCTGATCTGTGTGGGTCTTGTGGCGATAGAGCCAGACCTCGGAACGGCGCTCCTGATGGGTGGGATCTGGTTCTCCATGGCGCTCGTCAGCCAGGTGAAGGTCAAGAGCTTGATGAGGATCGTGGTTGTGATATCCTTGATGGTGCTTTTGCTTTTCTTTTTTGGTTTGAAGGACTATCAGAGGGACAGGATCGTGTCGTTCTTCAACCCCGGAAGGTACGCTCAGGGTAGCGCGTACAACATGCTCCAATCGATCCACACGGTTGGCTCTGGTGGAGTTCTGGGAAGAGGTTTCCTCAAAGGTCCCGCGACCAGGCTCAAGTTCGTTCCGAAGAACCACACCGACTTCATCTTCTCGGTGGTGGGTGAGGAGTTCGGTTTTCTGGGAACAGCCCTTTTGATCTTTCTCTACTTTCTTCTGTGTTGGAGGATAGTGAAGGCGATCAAGTTCGCGAAGGATGAGTTCTGGAGGATCCTGTGTTCCGGAGTGCTCGCGACCTTTTCGCTTCAGGTGTTCATAAACATGGGTATGTGCATGGGACTGGCACCGGTAACAGGCCTGCCGCTGCCGTTCGTGAGCTACGGTGGTTCAGCGACATTGTTTTTATCGATCCACCTGGGCCTGGTCATGAAAGCTATTGCGATCGCGAAGAGTGGAACGGAGCTTCAAACGTGAGGGGGCGTGGATGATGCCTGTCACATCGGGAAGTGGTGGAAAAAGAAAGAGGGAGTTTCTCACCGACTTCTTCGTTTTCTTGCTGATCAGCATCTTCATCTGTGGCTTTGCGCTTTCCATCGTGTCTTTCTTCTACTATCTGAATCAAAAGAAACAGAACGAAAGAACCATCGTGGATCTGCAGCGAAGGATAGATGCTTTGTCGACGCGCGTTTCCAAACTCGAAGATCTGTTGAAATCGTCCAACATCGAGAAACTGATAACTTCGGCGAACTATCTTGCCAATTTCTCTACCGATTTGGAACGGATCATAGAAGAGCTCGTGGACGATCCCACCACGGGCTACATAAGATTATTCGTCATAGGACAGGAGAACGTCTGGGTGACCTTCAGGAAGGGCAACGAGATTTACTTCTCGAAGGAATTGAAGCCCGGTCTTGCTCCGTACAAGTTCTACTATTTCAAAGAACCATCCATACAGACCCAGTACTCCATCAAGATTCCACGGGACTGTTCCATCGTTATAGGAAAACCTGGAATGGTTTTCTTCCTCGTCTACGGTGTAGGGACCACGAGGCATCCCACAAAAGTCATCATATGGAAGGATGCCAGGGTGGACAATCTTGAAAAGGATTTTTCCCTCTACATACCGAAATGATTTGGAACGATGGGCTGGCCAGAGGTTAGAAAAGTGTGACAGATACCATATCAGCCCCCCGTTGCTTTTCGCACCATCAAGATCGAAGAATCCAGAGCTTTCCTTCAAAAACAGTGTCACACCCGCAATTCGTGTATGAGCTAATCCAAATGCTGAAAGAAGCACAAATCCCCACCGAGGCCGAGCTCAAATGCCTGGAGCAGGCGATTCTGGACAGAGCCTTCCGTGGAGAACTTGTGATGTATCCAAAGGTTTGTGAAATACAGTCTACTGGGGAAAGTAGCTGAGGAGCTTTGATCGAGGTTTGTTCGTTTTGAAAACAAAAGAGGCGGGAGCTGAAATTCCCGCCTCACTGTGCGTCCACGATCTTTGTGTAGAGCTGGGCCATCCTGAGCGTGACTTTTGAGATCTGATGGAACACGTTCTGGGTGTTGCTTGCGACGTTCAGGATTTCTTCTTCGAACCTGGTTTTCTCTTCTTCCGGAAGCTGGTTCAATATCTTTTCAAACTCTTCCATCATCGCCTGGAACATCCTGGCCGCATTGCCGAGAGATTCTTCACACGTACTGAGCGACTTGAAGAATCCACCCACAAAGCCCACCCCTTTCGATACGAAAATTTCACTTTCAACTTCGTTCGGATAGACGATCATCGTCATCTGGGGATCAAGTTTTTCGAAGAATGCGTCGAATTCTGTGAGTATCGACGGTATTATGTACATCATCTTCCCGTTCGCGCACACGCCCCTGATTGCTAACACGATGGACTTATCGTCGTCCGCTTCGAAATGCATCACACCGCTGAAAGCACAGGATCCTTTCTCGGCATCGACGTGGATCGTGTGCACGGTCACCGTCGCGCTCTTCGCAGATTTAATCCCAAACTTTGCGGGATCTTCGATATACGTTCCGCGTGAAAGTTTCGAACTCAACTGTTTCAGAACTTTCCTCTCCTCAGCAGTCAGAGTCCAGTACGGCTTCATGGTCCACCCTCCTTTTCAGTGTGGATGTGTCCCACGGAAACATGTACACTTTCCTGTGGCATCCGTTTCTGGAAGCTCTGTGTGTGGAAAACTCATGAAACGCAACGGAAAAAGAAAGATCGTATAATTGTTCTTGAAAAGAACGCTTGAGTGCCTGAATGTTCTACACTTGCTGACACCGCACGGTACGGGTTTAGAAAAATCTGTGAGTACTGCCGTGCGCACACTGAGAAACGTCATTCAATCGTTGTTAAGGAATCCGAAAGGCTGTCCAGGTTCAGGAAAATCCCGTGAGGTATCGAGCTTCGGTGACAAAATGAAAAAACGCAAATGCAACGGGTCAGAGGCAGGTGGAAGTCGATCTTGAATGATTTCACAGGTGCGAACCAAAGCGTGTTTGGTTCACAGAAACGAACCAGCAGAGCAGAGCGCGACGGCGGAACCGTTTGGACAACGCCACTCGAGCATAAAAACAGACAGAGGGCCTGCTGGCGCAGACCCTCTGTCCTTTTTGGTTCCATCCAAGGGGGGATAAGGGGGCTATCCAGAAAAACATATTAATCCAAACTCGTTACGGGGTGATGAAACGAATTGTACGGAAAATTTAATGGAGGGATGAGACGTGAACGTGATTCGAAGAAAGCGTCGTTTGGCGCCGAGTGTGTACGAGTTTCTGATCGAGAATAAACATATAGTTAGATACGCACAGCCTGGGCAGTTCGTCGTGATAAGACTGCATGAAAAAGCCGAGCGCATCCCCATAACCATCGCCGGGAAGGAAGGAGATTGCTTCCGCGCCGTGGTCAGGGCCGTGGGCAAGAGCACCTACGAGCTCTGCCTTGCCGAAGAGGGAAGTTCGATCCTGGATGTGGCAGGTCCGCTGGGAAGGCCCAGCGAGATAGATCTCTACGGGAACGTGATGCTTGTCGGTGGAGGGGTAGGTATCGCCACGTTATTGCCCATCGCCGAAGCGCTCAAGGCCAAAGGTAACAGGCTCTACGTTGTGCTCGGTGGGAGGAGCAAAGAGTACGTGATCATGCTCGAAGAATTCTCGAAGATCGCCGACGAATTGATAGTCACGACGGACGATGGCTCTTTCGGCATCAAGGGCGTTGTCACGGACGGCATGCAGCTTCTGTTCGAAAGAGAGAAGATAGACATCGTCTGGGCCGTGGGTCCAACGATCATGATGAAGTTCTGCAGCATGAAGGCGAAGGAGCATGGTGTGAAGATCTGGGTGTCTCTGAACCCCATCATGGTGGATGGAACTGGCATGTGTGGTGCGTGCAGAGTGAGCGTGGACGGAAAGATCAGATTCGCCTGCGTGGATGGACCGGAGTTCGAGGGAGACCGGGTCGATTGGGACGAACTTTTTAAGAGGCTGGCTCAGTACAGGAAAGAAGAGGAAGAGAGCCTGAAACTCTTCATTCAAAAAGTGGGTGATCTGTCGTGGCTGTGAAACCATCGCCGAAGAAAACCCCCATGAGAGAACAGGACCCGAAGGAAAGGATTACGAATTTCTTCGAAGTGCCTTACGGTTACAGCGAGGAAGAAGCGGTCGCGGAAGCGAACAGATGTCTACAATGTCCTGCAAAACCGTGTGTGAGTGGCTGTCCCGTCGAAATAGACATACCCGCGTTCATAAGGAAGGTCAGAGAGAGGAACTTCGAAGAGGCAGCGAAGATCCTGAAGCAGTACAACAACTTACCCGCGATATGTGGAAGGGTGTGCCCTCAGGAGACTCAGTGCGAAGCCAGGTGTGTGGTTGGAAAGATCCCAAACTCAGAACCCGTTGCCATAGGCAGGCTTGAAAGGTTCGTGGCGGACTGGGAAGCCGAGCACGCGGTTCAGACCAGGATCGAGATCGCACCTGCCAAGCACAGGAAGGTGGCCGTCGTGGGCTCGGGCCCAGCGGGCTTGACGGTCGCGGCCGACCTTGCCAAAAAAGGTTACGAGGTGCACATCTTCGAAACTCTGCACAAAGCTGGTGGCGTGCTGGTTTACGGAATACCCGAATTCAGGCTTCCAAAGTCCATCGTCGAGAGGGAAGTGAATTACGTCAAATCCCTTTCGGTTCAGATCTTTCTGAACATGCCCGTTGGCCGGGCGATACCCGTGAAGGATCTGCTCGCAGAGTACGACGCCGTCTTCATAGGTGTTGGAGCGGGAACGCCCAAGTTCATGGGCATCGAGGGTACGAACCTCAACGGCGTCTATTCGGCCAACGAGTTCTTGACGCGTGTCAATCTCATGAAGGCTTATCTGTTCCCGGAGTACGACACGCCCGTGCGCAGGGGTAAGAAAGTCATCGTCGTGGGTGGAGGCAACGTTGCGATGGACGCTGCGAGGAGCGCGCTCAGACTCGGTGCCGAGAGCGTGACCGTGGTGTATCGAAGAACGGAAGAGGAGATGCCCGCCCGTCGGGAAGAATACATCCACGCCGTGGAGGAAGGTATAAAATTTTACTGGCTCACGCAACCCATCAGGTACGTTGGAAACGAGAAAGGAGAACTTGTGGGAGTCGAGTGCATCTCAATGATGCTCGGTGAGCCGGACGAATCCGGTCGGCGCCGCCCGATCCCCATAGAAGACAGCAGGTTCATCCTCGAGGCCGACACTGTCATAGAGGCCATCGGTACCGAGGCCAACAGGTTCTTGCTCAGTCAATTCGACGGTCTCAAACTCAACAAGTACGGCTACATCATCGCTGACGAGAAAACTGGTGCGACGAGTCTGAGGAAGGTCTTCGCCGGAGGGGACATCGTCACCGGTGCCGCGACGGTCATCGAAGCCATGGGTGCTGGAAAGAGGGCGGCCGAGTGGATCGACAGGTTTCTTTCCGGCGAATACGATCCCTGGAAATGAGGGAGCATTATGGTTGTATGCATCTTCGTGGACACTTCTGAACAGTTCGAAGAGAAGGTCAAAGCGTGGTTTTCAGAAAGATCGATCCAGGCACGGTACATCAAAACCGACGTGAGCGTGGACAAATTGACAGAGTTGCTCTTCGAATCTGCCCGGAACGACACAAAGCTCGTGCTCATTTTTGGAGGAGTCGATGTCGAAAGGAAAGCGTTTTCGAGCATAGCAGTGAAGAGGATCATCGACGGAAGGATCTACACGCTCGAAACGTACCTCTGTGAGTACATCGCCGAGAATTGTCCAGAGTGCATGCTCACCTCGCCAACGGTGGGTATCAGGGACAGAACGCTCATAGTCTCTTTGCCAGATCACGAAGTGAGTTTGAAGGTACTGGACGTGATAATGAAAGCGTTGAAAGGAGGCGGCTGAGCCGCCTCTTCATTTGCTGTACACGAGCTGCCCATCGATGTACACTCTTTCCACGACCGATTTCATGTCGAAGGGATGGCCGGACCAGACCACCAGGTCTGCATCCTTACCGACCTCTATCGAGCCGATCCTCTCTTCCAGTCCCAGTATCTTAGCGGGGTTGATCGTGAGCATCTTCAAAAGCTCTTCCTCTTTCATACCGTAACGCATCGCGGTTGCCGCTTGCACCGAAGCAAATTCCAGCGGTATCACGGGATGGTCACACATGAGCGCCACCAAAACCTTCTTTTCGACGAGGATCTTCAAAGCTTCCATCGTCATGTTCCTGAGCTCGAGCTTCGTGGCGAAAGTCATCAACGGTCCCGCGACCACGGGGATCTTCTTGCTCGCCAGCAGGTCCGCCACCCTGTAGCCCTCGGTGCAGTGTTCAAGAACGATCCTCAGGTTGAACTCCTCCGCCAGTCTGATCGCGGTGACGATGTCGTCCATGCGGTGCGCATGGATCCTCGCCGGAAGCTCGCGTTTAAGGAGCTTTTCTCCAACCTCGTACTTCGGATCTCTCTCCAAAAATTCTTTTCCTTCCTTCAGCGCCTGTTCTTTCTTCTTCATGTAATCCTGGGATTTGAGCAGGAAGGTTCTTATCACAGCCGCCGTTCCCATCCTCGTCGTCGGCATCATTTTCTTTTCGGAATAGACCCTCTTCGGGTTCTCCCCGAGCGCCATTTTCACTCCCGCGGGATTGACGAGGCACATGTCCATGACTGTCTTTCCTTTGAACTTCGCGATGAATCCCATACCTCCCACGGGATTCCCACTGCCCATGACAACGAAGGCGGTCGTTACGCCTCCTGAGAGCGCCTTTTTGATGGACTCGTCCTCGGGGTAGAACGCGTCGAGCGCCTGCAGGTGCGCTGTGACGGGATCGGTCGTTTCGTTGCCCTCGCTCTCCGTTGATCCCAGGCCTTCGGGGTACAGTCCAATGTGTGCGTGCGCGTCGATAAAACCGGGAAGCAGGAATTTGCCTTCAAGATCGATCACTTCAACGGATCGTGTCGGCTTGATCTGACCAACTTTGCTGATCTTTCCATCCTCCACGAGCACGTCGCCCACGAAGGGTTTAGAGGTGATGGGAAAAACCGTCGCGTTCTTGAACAGCAGTTTCATTTGCCCACCTCCGATCGTTCGCTTTACTTACTTTTATGATAATACGTTCACGCCTTGATCGCACCCTGGGTTAAGCCTTCGACGATGTACTTCTGCGCCAGCATGAACACCACGATCGTTGGTAGAAGCGCCATGACGATGCCTGCGGCCATCACGTTCCACTGGATGCCCGCCTTGGAAACGAACGAATACAACGCGACGGGTACGGTCATCTTTCTGTCCGTGTGCAGAAACAAAACTGCGGTGAAGACCTCGTTCCAGCTGTTGACGAAGCAGAAGCTGAATATCGATCCAACGCCTGGCAAAAGCAGTGGAATCACGATTTTGAAGAGCACCTGCAATCTGTTGCAGCCATCTATCATCGCGGCTTCCTCGATCGTTCTCGGAAGGTTCTTCAAAAACGCTCGCGCCATGATCGTGCCGAACGCAGATCCAAAGCCTGTGTAGATGATGATCACCGAGGTGAGCGTGTTGGTGAGTTTGAGCTTCGAAAACATCGTGAACTGGGGTATCATGATCAGATAGGTCGGCAGCATCTGCACGAAGAAGAGAAGTAGGATCAGAAACGTCCTCAATCTGAATTGCTCGCGCGTGAGAATGTAACCCGCCACGATGGAAAAGAGCGTTGACAGTACTGCAGAAGTTGTCGCGACGATGAACGAGTTCTTGAAGTACACGTTGAACCTGGCGAAGCTGAAGAGGTACCTGTACGCTTCCAGCGTCGGCTTAGAAGGAAGATACTTCACCGGAAAGGTGTAGACTTCCGTGGCTGGTTTTATCGATGTGAGGAATATCCAGACCAGTGGAAAGATGGCCACGATGAGAAATATGGAAAGGCCGATGAACCTGAGAACATCCTGCAGCCTTCTCTTCTTCACAGCTCGAACTCACCCCGCTCGAGGAGAACCAGATAAATGATCGCGAAGACCAGCAAAATAGCGGTTATGATCATGCCGAGCGCCGATGCCAGGCCGAAGTTGTTCCTGTAATAAACGATGTTTATCATGTTCACAGAAAGGATGTTGGTCGCTCCCGCGGGACCACCGCGCGTCATGCCGTAGATGATGTCTGGAAAGTTCATCACCCAGATGATCCTCAGCAAAATCGTGCTGTAGATCGTCGGGCGGATGTACGGCAAGGTGACGTAGAAGAGCTTTCTGAACAAACCTGCACCATCGATCTGTGCTGCTTCATACAATTCGTTCGGGATCGACTGGATCGCCGCAAGGATCATGATAGCAAAGAAAGGTATGCCATACCAGACGTTCACCAGGATCACCGAAAACATCGCGAACCTTTCGTCAGAGAGAAATCCTATCGGCACCTTTATCAAGCCGAGCCTCATGAGGATGTCGTTCACGATACCGAACTGACCGTTCAAGAGCCACGACCAAAGCAGACCTATGGCGAAACCTGAGAGCGCCCACGGATAGAACACCAGTCCCATGTACAGTCCCCTACCGGGGAAGGGCTTTGCTAAAAGTAGCGCCAGGATCAGACCGAACAGGAACTGAAACGCCACGGAGCAGGCGATCCAGACGAACGTGTTCCAGAGCAAACGTGGAAAACCAGGATCAGTGATGATCGTTCTGTAATTGCTCCAGCCGACGAACCTCGGATTGTTCAAATTGAACACCGTGAGCCGCTGAAATGAAATTACCCCCCCGCGGACGAGGGGGTAAAGGTTCACGAGGAAAACTAAAGCGAAGGTCGGAACAAGCATCAAAACCCAGAGCTTTTTTTTCACTTCTTTCCGAGCCCCGCCTTCTTCCAGAAATCAGCCCAGACCTTCAACGCCTCTTCCGGTTTCATCTTACCAAGGAGTACCTGCTGCATGGTGGTTTCGTGCAGTTCGTTCCACTCGCTCCAGGCTTCGTTGTCCAGCGGATACTTCGTGAACTGATAGTGCACTTCGTCTTCGAACATCGCCGTCCAGCCGTAGAAAATCTCGCTCTTGAAGTAAGGATCGATCTCGTAGACTCTCATGTCCACGGGCAGAGCACCGTAATCTCTGCACCAGTAGGCGTTGATCTCGGGTGAATTGAAGAACTCTAAGAACTTCCACGCCAGGTCCTTGTGTTTCGAATAGCTTGTTATGCCCCAGCCTGCGAATCCGATCGTTGGATAAGCCTTTCCACCTTTTCCGATCGGTAGTGGTGCAGTCTTGTAGGTTCCTTCCTTCATGATCTCGTTGAGCAAGCCGACCGTGTCCGGATCCTGGAACAGATAGGGTGTGATGCCTGAGGCGAACGAGTTCACCTGCTCATCAAAACCCCAGTTGATGGAATCTTTCGGAGCGGTCTTGAACAGCTCGATGTAGAACTTCAACCCTTCGAGTGCCCTGGGATCTTCGAAGATGAGTGTTCCATCTTTCTTGAGGTACATGCAGTTGGGGTCTATGTCGTCAAAGAAAGAGGTCATCACGATGTCGATGAACGCTGTGGGATAACCTTTACCTCTGAAATCGAAACCGAACTGACCGATCTCTGGCTTTGTGAGCTGTCGGCAGTGTTCGAGCAGTTCATCCATAGTTTTTGCGGGTGGCTTGATGCCGTACTTCGAGATCACGTCGGGTCTGTAGAAGAGCGTCTTCACGTAGATCGCGTTCGGCAAAAGGTAAGCGGTCCCTTTGTACGTCCTCGCGGCTTCCAGAACGCCGGGAACGAGGTGCTTCGTCAGCTCGGACTTTGCGAGGTAAGGTTCGAGCGAGAGCAATTTCCCCATGCTCGCAAGTGCACTCAAAGACCAGTCTCCAACCTCAACTATGTCGAGCGGTTCTTCCGCGCTCACCATGAGATAGATCTTCTGATAGGCCGTTTCGTAAGGCGGGGAAATGAGCTCGATCTTCACTCCCGGGTTCTGTGCTTCGAACTTCGAGATGATGTCTTCAAGCACTCTGGTTCTGAGCGGGCTGGTGAACACCTGAATTATTCGGAGCGTCACCTGTTCGGAGAGCCCAACCACGCAGAACAGAAGAACGAGCGAAACAATAGCCAGCTTCTTCACACTTTCACCTCCCGAGAGTTATTTTACACAGGCGCTGCCGGTTCAACGCACAGGAAGAAGATCGTGAAAGGTGGGGATGGTCCTTCAGCGTGCCTCTATTCTTCCGTCCAGAGTGACGTCTGAGAAAACGTATTTTCCGATCCTGCTGTTTCTGATCCTCACTTCGCAATGTTCGATCTGAACGGCGAATTCCACATCTTCCAGAACGCAGTCTTCCAGATAAATGCCAGTTATTTTCGAATTCTCCAGACCTTTGATCCTGACTCCGTATTTTCCACGGATTCCCTTGAGGTTTTTCACAAAGATGTTCCTCAACAGCGGAGGATAATCGCCAGTTTCGTTGTCGTAATCTGTGTGGATCACGATGAACTCTTCGGACACGTTCACGGCGATGTTGTTGACAAAATGAACGTCCTCGACGAAGCCGCCCCTCCTCGGGTTCGACTTTATCCTCAAAACCCTCTCGAGGTTCACGAAGAGGTTGTTCACCGCAACGATCTTTCTCGCCCCACCCGACATCTCGCTTCCTATCACGAAACCTCCGTGGCTCTTTTCTCCGAACACCGTGTTGTTCCTCGCCAGAACGTACTCGCACGGCACGTTGATGCGCCTTCCGTCTTCATTCCTTCCGGACTTGATGACGATCGAATCGTCGCCCGTGTCGAAGAAGCAGTTTTCTATGAGCACGTACCTACACGACTCGGGGTCTATTCCATCGTTGTTCGGGCCTCTGCTGGAGACCTTCACGTTCCTCACGATCACGTTCTCGCACAGCACAGGGTGGATGCACCACATGGGGGAATTGATCAGCTCGAAACCTTCGAGGAGCACGTTTTTGCACCGGTGGAACTGAATGAAGCTGGGTCTGAGGAAATGGCCTTCTCCGAAGCTCCTCTCTTCCACAGCCACATTGTTTTTCACCATTTCCGTCAGCTTCGCCACATCTGGTCCCTGGTGGGGCATTCCCGCCTTCCAGCCGAACTCTTCTTTACCCTTCCAGGTCCACCAGCTGGACTCGTTCGCTTGCCCGTCGAGAACACCACGGCCTGTAATCGCTACGTTCCGCCTACCGTGCGCGTAGATCAGGGGAGAGTAGTTGTACAGTTCCATGCCTTCGAACCTGGTCAGGACCACGGGAAGGTACCTCTTCGGATCGGTGTGGAACTTTATCGTAGCTCCTTCGAGGTGGAGTTCGATGTTGCTTTCGAGGTGTATCGGGCCTGTCAGATAGATGCCTTCTGGAACAACGATTCTGCCGCCTCCAGCGCTCGCGGCCGTCTCTATCGCTTTCTTGAAAGCATCGGTGCAGTCGCCTTTTCCATCGGCGACCGCACCGAAATCGAGGATATTGAACTCTCTGTCCGGTATCTCAGGTTCAGCAATGCTATCCAAAATCTCTCTGATCAGTTCTTCCATTCTTTTTCAGGAAGCCGGACAGCTCATCGGTATGTCGAAGATCAGCTTGCCCGCACCGGCACCTTCCACCACGATCGTTGGAACCTTTTCGGCAGGATCGAGCGTGTATTCGTAGAACTCTGCCGGGTTGAAGACGGGTTTACCTTCTTCGATGAGCTTCTCCTCAGCAGGTTTGCAGTACGTGAAGACGTTCTTCGCCTTATCCTTGCCGAGCGATATGTATCCTTCCGGGGATGTACCTGCCTTGACTATGGTGGGCACGAATGCGATGTTCGCACCTTCCATCAACGTGGCACCAAAGCCCATGAAGTTGTTCGCTTCAATGTGTACCCTCGCTTCGCAGGTAGAAGCGACGCCGTACTGCGGCACAACGTTGCCAGACACACCGCATCTGAAGCCTGCGCTGTAGAAATTGTTGAACACGTGTACCATACCGAACCTGACCCTCGGCATTCTCTGTATGCAGTTCTTGAAGTAGTTGTGATGGTAGGTCACTTTGTAGGCTTCCTTCGCTCTGGCTGGATCTTCATTGTCGCTGCTTCCAACGAGCGAGACCTTGTCGTGATCGACGAACACGCACCAGGAGACCGTGATATAGCTAGAATACTTGGTGATGTCCACGGCCCCATCGTTGCCGTTCACGAACGTGCAGTGATCGATCCACACATGGTGTGAAGATTCGATGTTTATGTAGTCGTAGTCGTACATCTTACCCTGCGGATCGTCCTCCATGTAGAACCCTTCGAAGTGAATGTTCCTTATTATGACGTTCTTCGCGTTCTTGATCACGAAACCACCACCGATGATCTTCGCGTTGTTGATCCCCACAATGGTTTTGTCCGAGGTTACGCTTATTTCTTTCTTGGGTTCAAACACTATGGTTCCATCGACCACTATGATGTACTTACCTTCCTTATTAGCCCACTCTTCGAGTTCTTCCGCACTCTTCACCAGCACGATCTCTCCACCACAACCTCCTGTCGTTCCATCCTGGCCGAGCGCACTGACCGCGGCGAATCCGATCGGTCTGTCGCACAGATCTGCTTTGATCAAACCAAAAGCCAGGCTCACCAGCACGAGCAACCCCACAGTGAGAAGTTTTCTCATGAAAACACTCCCTCGAACAAAATTACCTTTCCAATCTTTTGAAGCTGCGCCTTTCACAAAAAATTTTATCACAAAGGGTCGAAGCTTCGAAACCTTCCGAGGTTCAAGAGCAGTTCAACGGACGAACCTTCCACCAAGAGACATCGTGAACCAGGGTACGTAGGTGACCAGCAAAAGGATCGCGACCATTGCTATGTAAAATGGTATAGAAGCTTTTGCCACCCTCTCCATTGTGCTCTTTCCGATCGCACAGCCGACGAACAGCGTTGTTCCAACCGGTGGCGTGCACAGCCCTATACCGAGGTTTATCATCATGACTATTCCAAACTGGATCGGCGACATTCCCAGCGATCGGACCAGCGGAAGAAGGATGGGAGTGGTTATGAGTATGAGTGGCGCCATGTCCATGATCATGCCAAGGAAAAGGAGCATCAGGTTGATGAGCAACAGCAACACGTATTTGTTCGTTGTGATGCTCGTCAGGGCGCTCGCGACTATTGCCGGCACCTTCAGATAGGCCAGGAGGTATCCGAAGGCAGAAGAGCTCGCTATTATGAACATGACCATCGCGATAACTACCGCGGTGCTCTGAAACGTCCTCAGCAGTTTCTTGAAGTCCATGGTTCTGTACACGAAGATGGTGATGATCAGAGCATACACAGCCGCCACAACCGAAGCCTCGGTCGCAGTGAAGACGCCGAGTATTATTCCTGCAATGATGATGACACCGACCAAAAGTCCGAGGATCGAGTCCCTCGTTATGATGAGAGCCTCTTTTAACCCCACCTTGCCAGCCACCGGGTAGTTCCTCTTTCTGGAGATGATGTAGGCAACGATCATCTGTGCCACGCCCACCATGATGCCGGGGATGTAACCCGCCATGAACAATGCCCCGATCGAGACACCGCCCGCCGCGAGTGAGTAGATGATCATGTTGTGACTGGGCGGAATGATGATACCCAGGGTGGAGGAGGTGATGGTAACCGCGATGGAGAAGTCCCTGTCGTAACCTTGCTGGACCATCATGGGTATCAGGAAAGCTCCGATCGAAGATGTGTCTGCCACGGAGGAACCACTCACACCGCCGAAGAACATGCTCGCAAGTATGTTCACCATCGCGAGCCCACCGCGAACCCTACCTATGAGGATGTTCGAAAATTCGACTATCTTCTGCGCGATCCCACCTTCCGCCATGATCTGTCCTGCCAGTATGAAGAAAGGGATCGCTATCAGTGAAAAAGCGTTTATCCCTGCGCCCATCCTCTGGAAGATCACCATGACGGGAAGCTTCAAATAGACCGCAGTCAGAAAAGCAGGAATGCTCAGACAGAACGCTATGGGGACTCTGAGCATCATCAACAGCACGAAGGAACTGAAGAGTACGATCCTTCCAGCTTCTTCCCGTGAGAAGTTCTGCGTGATGGGGAGTCTGAACATGAACGCCAGGAGCACTCCCAGAAGAAAGATCATGAAAGCACCGAAGATGTAGGCGAGAACCTTTTTCATTGTTTTCCCTCACCTTTCAACATCATAAGCTGGTTTATGATTTTCAAAGCAACACATGCAACTATGAGAACGCCGCACGCGGCTATCGGCAAATACATCCACGCCACCGATATGCCCGTCGCGGCCAGTCTGTTCGGAAGACGCTGTACCATGATTATGGTGTAGCGCGTCATCTGAATTCCGAAATAACCTATGAGCAGCATGATCGCAACCTCAACGATCCTCTGGATTTTGATCGGAAACACCGATAGAAACACCTCAACACGCATGTGTATATCGTTCTTCAAGCCGATCCCTGCACCGAGCATGGCGATCCAGATCATCGTGACCAGCGCGATCTCTTCGGTCCATTTCGGAGGTCTGTTGAAGAAATACCTCGCCACGACCTGGTAGAACACGATCGCTACCATGAACATGAGTCCTGCGATGGAAAATCCCACCACGGCCTTCTCGACCCAGTTCAGAATTTTCTCCAGCGCTTTCTTCATCATGTCCACCTCGAAAAACCGGGCGCAGCTGCGCCCGGCCTGCTCATTTAACTTCCTGAATCCTCCTGATCAGATCTTTGTACTGCGGGAATTTGTCGTAAACAGCCTGAGCGAGTTTCTGGAAAGCTGTGATGTCCGGTTTGAAGATCTTGGCTCCGCCTTTTTGCACAGCTTCGAGTGCCTCTTCTTCCATCTTCTTCCACAGGTACTTTTCGTACTGTGCCGAAGCTATGGCAGCCGTCTTGAAGATGAGTTTTTCTTCTGGAGTGAGCGTGTCCCAGAAGGCTTTAGAGATCAGCAGGATTTCGGGAATTCTTGTGTGTCCATCGAGACAGTAATAGGGTGCGACTTCGAAGTGTCGAGCGGTGTAGTAAGATGGCGGGTTGTTCTCCGCTCCATCCACGACGCCCGTTTGCAGCGCCGTGTAGACTTCGGCGTACGCCATGGGCACACCCGTCGCGCCGAGTGCCTGCATCAACGCGACCATGACTTCGTTCATCTGGACCCTGATCTTCATTCCCTTCAGATCTTCTGGCTTCTGAACGGGCTTTCTCGTGTAGAAGCTCCTCGCACCGGCATCGTAGTAGCACAGACCTACGAGACCGATCTTTTCAACACCTTTCAGCAGTTCCTCACCGATCGGTCCTTCGAGAACCTTCCAGTAGTGTTCCTCGTCTCTGAACAGATAAGGCATCGCGAAGACTCCAATGGGATCGTAGAACGTCTGCAATGGGGCAACCGAAACGCGTGTCATCTGGATCACGTTCATGATCGTTTGTTCAATCGTTTCTTTCTCATCTCCGAGCTGTCCGCTGGTGTAGACTTCGATCCTGTACTTTCCGTTGGTCATGATTTCGATGATTCTGCCCATCATCTTGACAGCCTCTACCGTTGGATAACCATCCGGGTGCACGTCCGCCGATTTGAGCACGATCGGTGCGGCTAGACCCACAGCGAACATCGCTGAAACCAGTAAGACCACGAGCAACCTCTTCATAAGAACACCTCCTCACACAGATTGTGGTAGATAATCTTCCCTTATGGGTGTGAAGACGTCCAGAAGAATCGCATCTGTGAGGGCTTCCACCTGATGCTTCACGTTACCTGGCACGTAGATGGCCGAACCTGCCTTCATGTGGTACTTCTCTTCTCCGACTCTGTAGATGAATTCTCCCTCCACAACGTAGCTGATCTGTTCGTGAGGATGGCTGTGAAGGTCTCCGACGCTACCCTTTTTGAAGGTGACGTGCGTCATCATCATGTTTCCAGCCCACACGAGCACCCTCATTTCGATGCCTTCCTTGACCTTCTTTGGAGTTACCTGATCGATCTGCGCGAACACGTTCATCTGCTCATCCACCCTCCATCCACAAAGATGACAGAACCCGTCACGTAATCGGAAGCGGAGCTTGCCAGAAACACCACCGCGCCCTTGAGATCTTCCGGCAATCCCCACCTGCCCATGGGAATTCTGGAGAGTATCTCGTTGTACCTCTTTTCATCCTTTCTGAGTGCTTCGGTGTTGTCTGTGACCATGTAGCCTGGTGCGATCGCGTTCACGTTGATGCCGTACTTCGCCAGTTCGTTCGCAAAAATTCTTGTCAATCCGAGTAGACCGTGCTTCGAAGCGGTGTATGCGGTGGTGTAAAT
Organism: Thermotoga sp. Ku-13t; assembly: GCF_011057685.1. Classification (NCBI taxonomy): domain Bacteria; kingdom Thermotogati; phylum Thermotogota; class Thermotogae; order Thermotogales; family Thermotogaceae; genus Thermotoga; species Thermotoga sp. Ku-13t. The sequence continues at coordinate 51,786 of NZ_LNFY01000009.1, forward strand.
GCCACCCTGAAACGAGAGCAAGGACGCCACGTTGATGATCTTTCCTCTCTTGTTGTGCTCGATCAGATACCTCGCGAACTTCTGCGAAAGAAGAAAGACAGATTTCAGATTCACATTCATCACTTCGTCCCAGTCCTTTTTGCTGTACTCGAGGATTGGGGCGCGCCTTATTATCCCGGCGTTGTTGACCAGTATGTCCACCGTACCGAACTCTTCCACGGCCATATCGACGATCGTTGTGACCCTTTCAGTCTGGTTCAGATCCAGCTCGATGGCTAAATATTTTCTATTCAGAGATTCTACCGCTTTCTTCGTTTCCTGTTGCTGCTCTTTCGATCTGCTCACTCCGACGATGTCTGCCCCGGCTTCTGCCAGCGCGATCGCCATCGCCTGGCCCAAACCTTTCGAAGATCCCGTCACGATGGCGATCTTGCCCTTCAGCGAAAAGCTCTCGAGCACGTGCATCTTCTTCACCTCACAGAGAGAGATTGTCTTCGATATTCTTGATCATCTTCGTTGCCTGGTCGATGAACCTCATGTCTGGATCGACGTAAGGGAACTGCACCCTCTCTTCTCCCGCCAGGAACCACAGATAGTACACTGTGAAGCCCGGAGCGGCGACGGCGGTGTGATAGCCTTTCGGAATGAGGTGCAGCGTGTTGTCTTTAATGACACCGGCGAAATCTATCGTTCCATCGTCGCTGTAATGCCTTGCCAGTCCCCAACCCTTCGGATGGTCCACCCTGTAGTAGTAGATCTCTTCGAGGAAGACTTCTTCCGGTGGGTTGTGTCGCTCGTGCCTGTGAGGTGGATAGGTGGACCAGTTTCCAGAAGGTGTGAACGTCTCTCCGACCATGAGCTTCACTGCGGGGTGCTTTTCATCGACAGCTATCTGGTGGAACGTCCTCGAATAATTCGAAATACCCCATTTGCCGCTGTTCACCTGAGAAGGAGTTATCAAATAAGGTTCGATCTTTGCAGCTTCACCTACCAGCGCTTTGGCAAGCGCAACTTCACAGCCAAAACCGAGTACTTCGATGGAAAAATCCATTCTTGGCGGTATGTAGACTGCGTAGGGTTTGCCAGAAAAGACGTTCCTTCTTTCACCGATGTTCTCGAAGATCCTGTCTTTCACCTTTACCGTGCACCTTCCACCGAGCACAACGAGAAAGATTTCAAAATCTTGGCTGTTCGAAACGTGGAAATTCCCGGGGGAAAGAACGATCCTTTCAAATCCCAGATACTTCATCCCGTTTTGAGGTGGTTCACTCACAAAATGCGTTCCTTCATTTACTCTCAGGAAATACTGGTTCATGCTTTTCATCCTCCATAGCATTATTTTACTGCCTTTTATTCAGTTATGTTCTCTATAGCGCTACAAAGTTGATGTCAATTCACAGAGATTACTTTCGAACCTTGCTGTATAATCTTTCTGGCATGAACGATCTGTACGGAAGGAACGTGGATTATCTTCGTCTCTCCATCACAACGGAATGCAACTTCGACTGTTTCTTCTGTTCTTCGAACGGCTCGTCTGTTGATGCTCTGACGCTGGACGAGCTTCGAATCTTTTCTGAGATTTTCTCTGAACTCGGCATTCAAAGCATCAGGCTCACCGGTGGAGAACCGTTGCTCAGAAGTGACCTTCCCCAGATAGTTGAGATGCTCTCGGAACGTTTTCACATCTTCATCACGACGAACGGCTCGAGGTTGAAAGATTACGCGAAACTGTTCAAAAAGTACGGGGTGCAGTCAATCAACCTCTCGCTGCACAGCCTCAACGAAGAGACCTTTTACAGAATCACGAGAGCGAGCCTGAGCCACGTTCTGGAAGGTCTGAACAGCGCCTTGAAGGAAAAACTGAACGTCAAACTGAACTGCGTCGTGAGCGAGCACAACGTTGATGAGATTCCCGAGCTGGTCCGTTTCGCGACGAAGTTGAAGTTGCCCATAAGGTTCATAGAGCTGATGCCCATCGGTAAAGACAACAGGGCTGTTCCGTTGAAGGAGATCTTCGAACGGTTACAGATCTTTGATCTCAAACCGATCGATGTGAAACTCGGCTTCGGCCCGGCGAGTTACTACGTCACGAAGGACGGAAACTATGTTGGCATCATTGCTGCTCTGAGCAAGAACTTCTGTGAAACGTGCAACAAAGTGAGGTTGAGCAGCGACGGAAAGCTCTATCCATGCCTCGGCTCGAATTTTTACATAGATCTCAGACAGATTCTGATGCAAGGTTCCAGGGAAAAACTCGTTGAAGCGGTGAAGACTGCTATTGAGAGCAAACCCTTGAAGCATGTGATGAACGAAGAGCAGGTTCCTAACAGCATGAGACAGCTTGGAGGTTGAAGGATGGAGAAGTTCTCCCACCTTGATGAGCACGGCAACGCGAGGATGGTGGATGTTTCCCAGAAGCAGGATACAGAAAGGATCGCGATCGCTCAGGCGAAGGTTCGAATGAAACCTGAAACACTCGAAGCGATACTCTCGGGCCATGTCAAAAAGGGTGACGTGCTCACGGTTGCGAAAATCGCCGCGATCATGGCTGCGAAAAAAACGTCCGATCTCATCCCGCTGTGTCACAACATAAATCTTTCTCACGTGGATGCAGAGTTCGAACCGGACATCGAAAGGGGGATTCTGACCATAAGAACCACTGCCAAATGCGTTGGAAAAACGGGTGTCGAGATGGAGGCGCTCGTCGCGGCGTCGATCGCCGCCCTGACAGTTTACGACATGTGCAAGGCCGTTGATCGTGGCATGGTCATCGAGGAAGTCTGCCTTCTGTACAAAGCGGGTGGTGCGTCCGGTGAATGGAAGAAATGAGCTCGTCGGTGTCGTTCTTTCGGTCAACGTATCGAAGGTGAAGGGTGTGAAGAAGGTTCCTCAAGAGCAGATAATCCTGGTTGAGAACCACGGCGTTCTGAACGATGCGCACGCGGGTAACTGGCACAGACAGGTTTCGATGCTCTCGAAGAGCAGCATCGACAAGGCAAGGATCTGGGGTATAGAGGTTTCTTTCGGTGATTTTGCTGAAAACATCACCGTGGACGGTGTGGACGTGTGGAAACTGCCGATCGGAACGAAGGTTTACATAAACGATGCGGTCCTCGAGGTGACACAGATCGGAAAAGAATGCCACGATCGCTGTGCGATCGCCAGGATGGTAGGAAAATGCGTTATGCCCGTGGAGGGCATCTTTCTGAGAGTACTGAAGGGCGGAACGGTGAAACCGAACGACAGGGCGGTGTTCGTTCTCCCAGAATGAAGAAGCTTTCGATCCTTCTGCTCCTTCTCGGAAGTCTTCTCTTCTCCAGGCAGCTCATCGTCGCCACGACCACGAGCCTCTACGAAACGGGCTTGCTCGATGCTTTAAAGAAGCTCTTCGAAGAAAGATACAACGTCCAAGTCGTGTTCGCAGCCGTCGGCAGCGGCATGGCTCTGGAAATGGGAAAAAGAGGAGAGGCGGACCTGCTTTTAGTGCATTCTCCGGAAGATGAAGAGCAGTTCATGGAAGAAGGCTTTGGCTTGAAAAGGGTCAGCTTCATGTACAGCGAATTCGTCCTCGTCGGTCCGAAAGAATGGCAGCAGAGAAGTTTCGAAAACGTTCTGTCTTTCATGAAATACATCTATGAAAACCGGCTGCCCTTCGTCTCCAGATCCGACGGTTCCGGCACGCACAAAAAAGAACAACAGCTCTGGCACAGTCTGGGCATCGTTCCTTCCGGCAAATGGTACCACGCCGCCGGTGTGGGTATGTCTCAAACACTTTTGATCGCCAGCGAACTTGCGGCGTTCTGTCTCACAGACAGGGCCACCTTCGAAATGCTCAAAGACAAACTTGGCCTGAAGATCTGCCATGAGGGTGATGAGATCTTGAAAAACGTCTACAGCGTCATACTCGTCAATCCGAAGAACGGAAAAAGAGTGAACCATGAGGATGCAGAGAAATTCTTCAACTTCCTGCTGGAAGATAAGACGTTGAACTTCATAGAGAACTACACCATTGGTGGTATCAAACCATTCAGGGTGTTCAAAAAATGAGCGAGCTCGTGGAAGTTTCTCTCAGATCCATCTACGTGAACTGTTTCGCAACGTTCATCGCCGCACTGATCGGTGTGCCTCTGGCGCTAGTTCTGGACGTTTCGAAGTCTCGCTTCAAAAACATCCTGATCCTCGTTTTTCAAACGCTCGTCGGAATCCCGCCGGTCCTGGTGGGTTTGCTCCTCTGGCTCTTACTTTCAAGGAGCGGGCCATTGGGAGGTTTGAATCTGCTCTTCACCACGACTGCCATGATCATCGCGCAGATCGTCATAGCCTTGCCTATCATCATCACGATCAGTCATTCACACCTCGCAAGGGTGGATGAAAGGATCAGGCTCCTGCTCTTAACACTTGGAGCGAACAAATTCCAGTTCATGGCCGCGATGCTGAGGGAATCTCTTTCAGGTGTGTTTTCTGCGATCCTCATCGCGTTCGGCAGGGTCGCGGGCGAGGTTGGGGCCGTCATGATCGTTGGTGGGAACATCCTCGGTAGAACGCGCGTGCTCACCACGTCGATCGTGCTGTACACGAACACTGGCCAGTTCGAAAAGGCGATCTTTGCTGGTCTGATATTGCTTTCCATTGCCTTCACTGTGAACTTCATGGCTAATCTGCTCTCGAGGAAGGCGGAAGGATGAACATCTACAGTCTTGAAGAGCTCAGGTTCAGTTACGATGGAAAATTCTTGCTGTACATCGAAAAGTTCGAAATGGACGAAAAGCGTGTCGGTATCTTCGGCCCGTCCGGAAGCGGCAAGACCACCTTCCTTCTCAACCTCGCCTTCCTTCTGAAAGGTGAATGGAAAAGCTTTAGATTCATGGGAGAAGATGTGAACGACGCCAGCTTGGAAAGGTTCAGGCGCCTGGTGAGTTACGTATCGCAGCATCCAGTCCTTTTGAAAAGGAGCGTTTTTGAAAACATCGCCTATCCACTGATGTTGAGAAAGTTCTCCAAACAAGAGATTCGGCGACGAGTTTTCGAAATCGCCGAACTGTTCAAGCTTGAAAAGCTCCTCGATGCCAAACCCTGGCAGTTGTCCGGCGGTCAGGCCAGACGCGTGTGCTTCGCGAGGGCCCTGGTGTTCGAACCGAAGCTGGTTCTGCTGGACGAACCCACCGCGGACCTTGACGAAGATGGCAGAAGGATGCTGGACGAAGCAATGAAAAAGTTCTCCGATCGGACCAGTTTCGTGATCGTCTCGCACGACATCAACTGGCTGACCAGCGTGTGTGAGAAACTATACGTGATGAGGAACGGTACGTTGAAGGAATACAAAACGAAAACTCGGAAGAATTGATTGGGGGTGTGGACGTTGCAGAGAAAATGTCTCCTTTCGGTGGCGATGATCGTTAAAGACGAGGAGCACAACATAAGACGCGCGCTGGAGAGCATCAAAGATGTGGTCGATGAGATCGTGGTCGTCGACACGGGTTCAACCGATAGAACCCCCCAGATCGTCCGAGAGTACACGGACAAACTCTATTTTCACCCGTGGAAGAACGACTTTTCGGAAGCGAGGAACAACTCTCTGAAGTATCCCACCTGCGAGTGGGTGCTGATACTTGACGCCGACGAAGAAGCATCCGAAGATTTCAGAAAAAACATAAGAAGCTTTTTAGAAAGCCTACCATCTGACGTGAGCACAGTCTATCTTCCCACGCTGAGCTATCTTGACTGGGACTTCAAGCGCAGCGAGATCGCTTCCACACCCCGGATCTTTCGCAACGGCACGGTATACTACCAGAACATCGTGCACAACCAGGCGATCTACAAACCTAGGGTCGTGAACGCGAACTTTTTGATCTACCACTACGGCTACATCTGGACCAGAAAGCTCAAAAAGCAAAAGTACGAAAGAACGGGTAGTTTGATCAGAAAACACCTTCAGCAGTGCAAGAACGATCAGGAGAGGCTTTACTATTTGGTCCAGCTGTACAAGACCGAGAAGACCGGTGGAAAGCCGCACGAGGCCGCCTCGGTTGGCTGGGAAGCCCTGCAGCTCATAAGAAAGCTCACCTCCATCCCTGCGATAGGTCTTGAATTTCTCTATCTCTTTTCGATAGAGCTTCTCAACGCCGGCCTGAACGAGCTTGCGGAGCAACTTGCCAAGAGCGCACTCCAGGCCGTTCCAGAATATCCAGATCCATACCTTTCCCTCATCAACGTGAGTTTCAAGAGGAAGGACTGGCAGGTTCTTCTCAAACACTACGACGAGTTCAAAAAGGCTGTGGAGCATGCCTCGGCGAACGTGGAGAAGTTCGGCTGGACGATCATGAGCTTCAAGGACATCCCGCTGGCCGACGTTTTGGCCATGATCGCTGCCATCGAAGTCGAGGACTACGAAAGATTCAACCAGATCGCGCTCGAAAGGTTCGAAAAGGACGAAGACGTGCGCGAAGACATACTTCAATATCTTCTCAACAAGGCGAGCAACAAAGATGTCGAGAAAGTCCTGCCAGGTTTGAAGAAACTTTTGGAGTTCGCGAGGAAGAAGGATTTACGTTTGAACGCACAACCACTGTATGAAAAAATCGTTGAAAAGCGTCTACCCGTGAAGGTGGAAGAGATCGTGTTGAAACAGATCACTCCGTTCTCGTACTACCTGCTCAGACGGCTCGAGACCGGCGAGGACATGCTGCTCGATTTTCTCTGCGCGCGACAGCTCGAAAAACTGGTTCGTGAGAACGGCGTGGGAGGGTTTCTCTTCGTCTACACGATGCTTCCTGAAGGTGAAAAGAAAGCCTTCGTGGAGAAGTTCCTGGAAGATGAAGATGTCCTGATCAGGGGGATCGCGAAGGCGCTGCATGCGGACCATCTGCTGAAAGAATCGAAATTCCTCGAGGCGATAAGATCCTACAGGGACTCGATCCAACTGGTAGCCGAGCTTTCTCGCTTCGTCAAGCCCATCGTGGAAGACCTCAAGACCAGGCTGGATCCCACGATCGAGGGTGTCTACGAAGAGCTGTACAAATTCTACGCCACGCAGAAGGAGTTCATGGTGGATTTCAAGAAGTACGCTGGAAACGAGGTTTCGAAGCTCTATCTGATCTCGGACAGTGACGTGGCGCTCTACGTGTCCGCAGTTCACACGGACGATGCCAAAAAGGCTGTCGAACTCCTCGGCAAGATCAAAGATCCCTCGAAGTTCCCCATGTACCACTACAGGCTCGCGAAGTTCTACAGCAAGTTCGATAAAGAGAAAGCCTTCGTGCACCACGTGAAGGCTGTCGAAGAGAACGAACGACTCGCCGACATTGCCTTCGGAAGGTTCTTCTACAGCGGCCTATATCCGAACCTCACGATGAACTTCTTCGACAAGAACGATCCCATCCTCTGGGTTGGAAACGTGTCCGAGAAGTTCTCCACGCTGGGCGTGATCCATCCAGTAAGGGCCTGGAAGAAGGCGAAGAACGGCCTCATCTACGCCGCGCCCTATCCCGCCGACGAGTTCATAAGGGCTTACAGAGATCTTGAGAAAGAGTTCGGCATCAAGCCGTTCTCGAAGGTGACAGACTCACAGCTCAGAAAAGTTCTGCTCGAAACCGGCTGGAACAGTGTCGAAAAGACGCAGGAACTGGAAGATTTCGCGCACGTTTTTGAGGACCTTGGAATAGAACTTTCACAGAACGCAAAAAAGAGGATCGTGCTCGAGGGAGTCGAAACTCAGCTCGAACTGAAACGCCTCGTTTCCGACGCAGAGGAAGCTTTGATCTTCCACCGCTTTCCGAACCTTTCGGACGAGAACGATCCGGTGTGGTTCTATCCGGCCTTCAGGCTCCTGCGCTCCTTCGCTCAGATCAAGAAAGAGCTTTCCAGTCTGGGCTATCAGATCGTCGATGAGTTCCTGTTCGAAAACGCTCTCAGGTGCGTGTGGGTGAAGCAAAAATCTCCACGCTGAACAAAAAATGCGAGATCACACCTGTCTGGATTGAAGTATAGAATAGAAGCGAACGAAAGTTTCACGTATCGATCCCGGTGAAGTTGGAAAATCCGTGGGGAGGTATGGTTGTGGACGGATTCGAACTGTCTTTGACGATAGTCAGGAACGCCTTCGATCTTCTTTGCAGGATCGCCAAAGAAGAGCTCGAATTTCCAGATTTGAAACCAACCGGGATCTACGTCCTGGAAAGCACCGCCCAGCTTGTGGAACTCGATGGAAAGCTTTTCCCCTTGATGTTTCCCAACGAAGACAACCTCTACATCTACAAAAACGAAAAGTACGTCACCCCCTACGTGATAGTGCCTATGACGCCCGAAGGAAGGCCGAAAGAGCTGGACCTCGATGTGTTGAAGATCGTTCCGGCCTACTAGCTCGCGGTCGCTGATGAGCTCAGAAAGTACGCCAAGCAAAAGAAGGAGGGCAGAAAGGCTCAAACCCCACTGGCCTATCTGAACCACCTTTTCCGCTGTCAGCGACTGCACACAGTTACGTTTTCAAAAAATGGCTCCGAGGAACGATCCGATGAGGACGAAGAAGAGAAGACTGGTTTCATGTTCAAAGTTTTCGAGCCATACGAACCCCTGAACGAACTGGAGGCCAACTTCCTCAGAAAGAAGGTCATCTACCCACACGAGGAAGTGGCCGAGACCATAAGGTTGCCGCACGAGAGTCATCGTGGCAGGGTGGATCTGTTCGAAACGCCCGAGTCTGAAAAGATCGGCATTCTGCTGTGCATGTGCGAAGGCGCGACTTACGATCCGCACGGGCTAACCATAAAGAGAGGTTCAGCTTTCAGCCTCTCCACGTTCCAGATACCCTTTTTGAGACACAGCGACGGTGCCAGGATCCTCATGGGTTCGAAGAATCTAAAACAGTACATCCCCCCTTCAGAACTTGGAGGAGCCCATGCTGAAGACTCCGCACAGTTTGAAGATGGGCATCAACGCACTGGTCGTGTACATGCTATACAATGGGCTCAACTTCGAAGACGGGATAGTCGTAAGCAAGAGCTTCGCAAAGAAGATGTTCGCGATAGTCAAAGAACCCTACGAAATAAACGTCAGGGGCGTTCTGCCCGAAGATATATCGGTACAGGGCGATCAGATCTTCTTCACCTGGAAGGCGAGCAAGGCGGAGACTGGCAGTTTGGAAGAGATAGAGTCCGTTCTGACGATCAAAAAATCTGAAGGTGAAAGGATCGTCAAATCCGACGTGCTCGTGGTCCTCGAGACGAGAGTCAAAGTGAAGGACGTTGGAGAGTTCACGCTCAGAAAGAGAGAGTACAGATACGAAGGTTACTACGAAGCCAGGATCCTCTCCATAAAACCTTCGAGGGACGTCCTGTTCCCGCAGAAGTTCGAATCGATAACCGAGTTCAAAGAGAAGATGCTCAACTCAAGCGAATCCGAGAGGGAATCTTACTTTTCGAGTATCTCAAACACTTCGAAACTGAGTTCAACGTGGTGTTCGAACTCGAGGTCGAAAAACCGCTGAAGGTCGGAGACAAGATCAGCGGAAGGCATGGCAACAAGGGTGTGATCAGCAGGATCCTGCCAGATGAGAAGATGCCCAAGGTTCTCATCGATGGAGAATGGACGACTGCGGACGTTCTGCTCAGTCCTCTGAGCGTCGTTTCGAGGATGAACCTTGGCCAGTTGTTCGAAACCCAGATAAGTTTGTTGATCAAGAAAGGTCTGTACAGAGACTGCTTCGACGTCACCGAAACTGTAGACGAACCACAGCGCAGAGAGATCCTCGAAAAATTGAAATCGCTCGGTGCCGACGATCTGGGCAGGTTCCCGGTCAGATTCGACGATACAGAGATCCGTGCGGTTGCGGGTTACCAGTACATGGTCAGACTCGACCACTGCGTCGGGGACAAGATCCATGCGATAGGCTTGCACGCACCAACCAGTCCGATCACCTTCCAACCTTTCAAGGGAAGGAGCAGGAATGGCGGGCAGAGGTTGGGCGAGATGGAGTTCTGGACCCTTCTGGACCACAACGCGTTCAAGACGCTCGAACTTTTCAAAGAGTGCAACAGAGATTCAACTGAAGATCGGGTCACCGAGAAGCTGAACGAATTCTTGAGTCACATTCTGAGCAGAGTTTACGGTGTACGATACAGCGTGAATAACAGTCAGGTTGTTTTCGAAAAGGGAAAAATCCACCGTCAGGGACGGACTCACCGAAGAACAGAGGATGTTCGTCGAAGGACTGTTCCACGGGAGAAGAGCGAAAGAAAGAATGAAAAAGATCATCTTCAAGAAAGAAGGATACGTGAGGAGCGTCATGGTCGGAAGGAGACTATTCAACTCGGCGAGGTCCGTCATCGTTCCGTGTCCAGAACTCGAACCGGACAGGGTACTCCTGCCCGCGGAGTTCGGAATGGTCTTCTTCGGAAAGCCATACGCAACGGTGGAGCAACTCAACGCGCTCGCGAAGTTCAAATTCGTCCTCGTGAACAGACAGCCGTCTCTGCACAAGCACAACATACAGGCCTTCAAATTCGAGTTCTGGGAAGAGTGGGCCATAGGTTTCCCCATACTCGCGTGCAAAGGTTACAATGCTGACTTCGATGGCGACACGGTCGCGGTGTACTATCCCACGATCCAGCACGAAAACGAGCTGACAAGAATGACCCTCAAAGAAAATCCGTTCATCTTCGGAAGTGCCGAGCTGGCACTCAGCATCGACCAGGACATAGTTTACGGTATGAGCCTCATGGGTTTCAAGAACAAAAAAGAAGCGCAGAAGCACTTCAAGGAGTTGCTACTCGCCGGTGAATGGGACAGGGCCATGGATGTTTACAGAAAGGCGCTCGAGCTCGCAACGAAGAACAACCTCACATTGAGCATCTTCGAAATAGAGCGAGATTCGGAAAGTTTCGCGAAGATAAAGCAGACGGAGTGCAGGGGCAGCAGAGAACAGTACGAACAGCTCAACAGGAACATAGATTACGGCTCTTTAAGGTTGAAAGGCAACTTCATCGAAGGTGTCAATCTCGAAGATTACCTCAGATACATCTCCGAGAGGGCGAGAAAATCGCTCATGGACAAAAAGCTCCACGTCGCCGAGGCGGGGGACTTCACGAGGTTCTTGGTGGAGGCGGCGGGTCACGTGGTACTTGGAGAAGGAGAAGAGAACGTGCTGGAATACAGCGAAGAGTTTGTCAGCAAGCTCGCGCAGCGCAACCTCCTGAAGAACGCTCTGCTGTGGAGGTACGACGTGGACCTTGGAAAGTATCTCACCGAGGAGGACCTGGAGGACATCAAGAACAGACCGAGAAGGGTGAGGATCTATTCTCCTGTGGGCGGGACCGTGACGAAGAGATCGTTCGGACTGGACCCGAGCACAGGTAAAGAGTTGAAGATCAAGTACATCGGCGTGGCCTGCGCACATTCCACTGGTGAGAGAGGAACGCAACTTTCGATGCAGACCTTCCACACGGGCGGTAGCGGTGAACCATTCAGGATGTCCAGGGTCAGGAGCTACATAGTGAAATCGGCCAAGGAATCGAGGGATTTCCTCGATTTCCTCGAAAGGTTGATGGAACCCAGTGAGGCTGACGAAGACGCAAGAACGATTATCGAGATGCTGAACCTCAAAAGCAAGAGTAAAGGCATCTTCGAGTACTTCTCGGTTCAGTTCTCCCTGCTCGAGGTGCTCTACGAGCCGTTGAGGAGTTTCAGAGAAGCCATCTCGCTCGACAGAGGGCCACTCACGTGCATGAGTTACGAACGGGGTCACGAAGTGGTGAAAAAGATCAAGTCGCAGCTCTCGAACTCAGGTTCGTTGAAATTTTTTGAAAAACACCCCAGAGCGTTCTTCTTCGACGCGTTCGTTCTCTGAAAGGGGGTAGATTCGATGGCGCAGAGGCAGAAACCTGTGGCAGGGACAGAAACAGAAACTTGTTCAGAAGCAGAAACGGAGGGGTATAACACTCGCCCCAGAGCCACTAGAAGATCACTTCGCCGAAGTTTCCGAACCCAGCGAATACGATGAGGAAGATTCCAGGGCGAACCAGGCCGAGAAATCCGAAGTGTCTTTGCACACGATGGGTTTCAGATCGGGCCTCAGGAAGGTCGGATACATCTTGAAGACGCAGGCGGGCTTGCAGTTGTTCACAACCGTCAGGAAAAAAGTGACCACGCGGCGGACCACGTGCTGGAGAAGATCTCAGAGCGCCTCAAATCCGTTCAGAGCAGCAGGGAACTCTTCGGCAAGATCGTTGTTTCGGAGAACGTTTCCAGGACCGATCTGAAGAGGTTCGGTCTTGAGCTCGAAGACGGTACCGTCGTTTCTCTTTCTCACTTCACCCCTGCTGGAAGATCGAAGAAAGAGAGCCTGGAAGAGAAGGCTGAACAAGCCTGGCAGGAGTTTAGAGACGAACTGATTCTCTGGAAGAGAGAATACGCCAGCAAGAAGCGGCTCAGAGAAACGCCTCTTTTTGAGGAAATCTGTAGAAAGTACGCCGTTCATCAAAGAGAGGTGAGCAAATTTGAGCAGGAACTGCTCGCAAAAATCACCGATGGTTCGGGTGATCTTGAAGATTGACAGGGACAAAGAGTTGAAAGAATGCGCCGAAAAAATCGTGAAGAACTTGCTCGAAGAGATACCGAACAAACTGGGGAAAGAGGAACTCTGCTACGCCAGCATCGATGAAGATGATGGAAAAAGAATACTTATCACGGACAAGGTGGGACACCTGGCTATGGACGAGTTCGACGTGGTGTTTCTGTTCATCGACGACAAACTGGACGACGATACAATAAAAAAACATCGTCAAACACGAAGTCTGGGGAATATTCGTGAAAAAGAATTTCCTCAGCGAGTACGAAGAGAAAGGCAAGTTCGAAGCTTCGCTCAAGGAAGCGATCAGGACTTTAGTGATGGAATCCATCCACGACGAATCGCTCTTCTACAAGAAGGTCGACTGGAAGTACAGTTTCAAATCTTCTGGAAAGAAATCCAGTGGCGAGGAGAATAACTTCATCAGTCTTTTCCTCGATCCTTCCATGAGACAGGTTGCATCCCAGATCAGGTACGTTTGCAAACAAGTGAAGGAATCGTACAGGAAGCTGAACCTTTCAAAAAAGCTCAACGACAGGTTCGAACTGATCAAAAAGTTGAAGTCGCTCGAGGGCAAGTCAGAAAAACAAAAGAACAACATGGACGAGATGATAAAGGATAAATTCGGTGAGCGTCCGGCCGAGAGAGGATTGATCCCCTCGGTGCTGATAGAGGGGGAGACCGGTACTGGGAAAACCCTGGTGGCTGAGTTGATCGCTAAAGCGGCATACGAAGCTGTTCAGAACAACAAAGCGCGGTTTGAAGACTTCTTCTGCAGATTTTCCATAGTCAACATGGCGAGCGACATAGTGGATTCGGAACTCTTCGAAACGAGGTCCGGTGCTTACACGGACGCCATAGACAGACTCGGAAAAATCCTGTCGTTCGCCGGTGGGGTGGTGTTCCTGGACGAGATCGGGGAAATCGATGCGCATCTTCAGGCGAAACTGCTGCTCTACCTCGACAGGTGGCTTGTCCAGCCCGCCGGGAGCGACGAGGTCTTCTACGCTCCAGCCATCATCGTGGCGGCCACGAACAGAGATCTGAGAAGGATGATCGAAAAAGGTAAATTCCGCGCTGATCTCTACCACAGGTTCAAGTACAAGATACATCTGCCACCGCTGAGGGAGAGAAAGAAGGATTTGAGATTGTTGATCAGCTTCTGTCTCTCTATCTCGGAAGCCAGAGAAAGAGGCGTCGAGAGGATAAGCCTGAGGGCTCTGGAAAAGCTCGAAAGCTACCATTATCCCGGCAACTTCAGAGAACTGATGCAGATAATCGAAAAGGCCGTTCACGAGGCAAGCTCGAGAAAGAGAGACATCATCCTCGAAAGGGACATCCAGTTCTGAGAGAACACCCCACCAGGACCATTTAAGAAAGTGTGCGTTTCAACGCAGAGTGGGCGGTTAACCACTTTGATCGTTTCTCCGTAACTTTCAATCCCTCTTTCTTCGCCTTTCACGCTGGAAAACTTGTTCGTCTCGCTGCCTGCAGGAAAGTGTACATGAAAACTATGGAAGGTCCCACGCCAAACTGTGCTCAAAACCGCTCAAGCGGAAAAAAGCTTTCAAGGAGGGGTGATGTCATCTTGGAAAAGCTGCCCAGCAAGAAACTCACGTGGGAGGAAGAAGAATCCGGCTCCTTCTTCAAATCCATCAGCGGTTACCACGAAGCGCTGGACAAAGCCTTCAAAACGTTCGACCAGTCCGTACAGGAGCTCGACCTCATGATGAACAGCGTTTGCGAACCAGAAAGACAGCAGCTGGAAGAAAAACTCTACGGCATCGTGACCCAGGCCAGGGCGGCCTTCGATCAGGCGAGCAGGCTCATGGTCACCGTGATGGAACTGTACGTGACGATGGCCAGGCTCCTGCACGATCGTAGTGGCTGTGGAGATGGTGCCGCGTGAGCCTCGATGAGATCAGATCGAGGCTGAAAAAGAGTGAAAACCACAGAGAACTCAGCGTGGCCCTGCTCGTCTGTGCGGCCACAAAGCTTTACGAGTTCGGGATAGACTTTTCGAAGTTCAAAAAAGAGCTGAGAAAGCTGCTCAGAGAACAGAAAGTCTTTGAAGAGTCGATGTTGAAACTCTGCAGGCTCGTGCTGGACGCAGCTGGAATGATCAGAGGTGAGCACGGACACGAAGAAATGAGAGAAGATCCAGACGGCCGTTCGGAGGAAGAATTCATCGGCCGGATCGGACAGCTTGCGCAGAACCAGGCTTCGGGGGTGGAACGGTGGCTTACTTCAGAGTGAACGTCGAGGTTGGCCATCTGGGTTCTGGCAGGTCCATGACGTTGACGAGGCACATACGCGCCAGGGACGCAGTCGACGCATACCGTGCCGCCAAGTTCATTCCGCGCGTGAAACGTGTGAACGCCGTCGAGCCCGTTGAAAACCTTGAAGACTTAGCGCTGGGCCTGCTGAACGACGTGAAACCTGTGTGGTTCTTCCCGAGGACGGCGACCGAGATCGTCATCCTGCTCATAAGAGTCGCGTTCGAGCTGGCGGGTGCACCCCTGCAGGAAGAACGCCCCGCGCAGGTCAAGCTCTGAAGGCTGTTCGGCGTGGAACCTCATCTCGAGAAGTTTTTTGAAAACTTTCCACCCGAACCTGCGAACAGCGTTGCGTTTTTGCTCACGCAAGAGAATTTCGAATTTCAGCTGTTCATAACGAATTCGACACTCAATAATCATTTTGATCCAAACAGAAAAAATGTTAGTATAATTCCTGTACGAACACGTCAGGGGGTGAAGGTTATTTACCACCGCTGTCCAAACTGTGGACAGATTTATTACTCGGCAGCGACGCTCAAGGGAGACCAGCTCATCTGCGACCGCTGTGGTGCCATCATTGTCCCCATCACTAGCGAGCAGTTAAAAAAGTTCATCGAGGAAGAAAAATCGAAATCTAAAAAGAGCGAGGACGCTTCCTAAGTGGTTTTGTTCCTCGCCAACTCGTGAGGCGTCTCATAGAAAGAAATCCTCATCGTTCCAGGTCCACCCCCAGCGTTTTCACGATTCTTCGATCAGCCACTCCAGACTCTTCGCAAGCAAAGATCTGAATCTTTCGTTCTTGAGACCTTCTTCAGCGTGGGCGGGTGTCAGCGCAAGTATTTTGCCCTTCCCAACGTGTTTCTTCCATCCCGCCGTGGATCGGCCATAGTTCGATTCTGACCAGAGGAAAACTTCGATGTTGCTTCTCAATTCGACGAAGTAATGTTCGTCCACGATTTCGAACGAAAAACCGTCTGTGGTGAAGTACCTGACCAGCGCTCTTTGGGGGTGGAATATGAACCTGCCGCCGACGAGTTCTGTGTAATCAGGTGGATAGCCCGCAAGACCAGCGTGCCAGACGAACAGTCTTTCACCGTCCTTTATGTACTGAGCGAGCGTCTGCACCTCTCGCTCATTCAGCCAGCAACTTTTGTCCTCGTTCTGGTTCGATCTACCGATGACGACGAGGTCTGGTTCTTCTTTCAGCATCGAAACGAAATCGGGGCTTTGAAGCACCTCAAATCGTTCAAAAATCTTCGCGCATGCCTCGTTCAGAACGTCCTCGAAGATCTCTTTTCTGTGGTAGCGATCCTCTGAGCACACGAAGATCCTCAAGCTGCACACCCCCACGAGTTATTCTCCCACACCTTCCTCACCAAGGGCTTATGGAACCCCACCACCCACTCTGTCAGGAAAGTGTACATGAAAATTTGGGGAACGAACACTGAAAAAGGAGGTGTGAGGGATGAAGTTCATAATGATCCTTCTCACCATCGCGTGCATAGCTGAGCTAATCAATGAAATTACCAAGAACGTGTCTGAGACGATCTCTACGATGAAAAAGTTCGCAAAGGCGTAAAAGCAAAAACCTCAGCGAGAAACGTCCAGGATGTTATCGTTTTCGCGGCTCTGAGGATCGCCAAGATCTTGGAAGCGTAGTCTTTGCAACATGGTCGCCCCGCCACGGGACGGCCGTCACTTCGACCGATCCAGAAGGGGAGTGGAGGACCCGCAATGGTCACGGGAACGACGCTCCTGAGCATGACGGTATGTGAACGGGAAGCCTGGCTGATCGCTCACGCCATCGGGCCGGACCAGGACAATCCTTTCATCGAGATCGGCAGACTGCTACACCAGGAAAGCTACAGGGAAAAAACGATTCGGGAGGTCAACCTGCCAGGGATCAGGATCGATCTGATCTACGATGAAAAGGGAGTGCTCGTGGTGGGTGAGATCAAGAAATCGTCGAAGTTCCTCAAAGGTGCGAGGATCCAGCTTCTGCATTATCTGAACGAGCTCGAGAAGAGAGGAGTGCGCGCCACCGGGAAGATACTGATCCCGAAAGAGAAGAAACAGTTGCCCGTCGTTCTCGACGACGAATCGAGAGAGGAACTTCGGAGGTTCATCGAGTTGACCGAACGAACGATCAGGCTTCCAAAGCCTCCAGAAAAACGAAGAAACAGTTTCTGCGGGAAGTGTGGTTACGAACTTCTCTGCTGGTCGTGAAGGAGGGTGAAAACCTGGCAGAACCCATCTACATCTTCACCAACGGAACGCTGCGGCGCAAAGACAACAGCCTCGTGCTGGAAACCGAAACAGGGAAGCGTCACATACCCGTTGAGAACGTCGCCGATATAAAAGTTTTTGCGGAAGTGGAGCTCAACAAGAGGTTGCTGGAGTTCCTCACGCAGAAGAACATCCCCGTTCATTTCTTCAACCACTACGGCTACTACGTCGGAACCTACTATCCCAGAGAATTCCTCAACAGCGGCCTCGTGGTGTTGAAGCAGGCGGAATTCTACCTCGATCTGAAAAAGCGTACACATCTTGCCCGCAAGTTCGTTGAGGGCTCGGTGAAGAACATGATCAGCGTTTTGAAAAACTACGATCGTTCCTCTCTGAAAGAAGCCGTTGAGGCTCTGACCGAGAAACTCCACATACTGGACAGGTGCAACATGATCGAAGAGCTGATGGCAATCGAGGGGAACGCGCGAGAAATCTACTACAGGAGCTTCGACAAGATCATCCACGGTCGAGGAGTTCGGATTCGAGCGTCGCAGTCGCAGACCACCGGAGAACGAGTTGAACGCGCTGATGAGCTTTGGCAACGGACTGCTCTACACCACCGTTCTCTCTGAGATCTACAGAACGCACCTCGATCCGAGGATTGGATACCTCCACACCACGAACAACAGGAGCTTCACCTTGAATCTGGACCTGGCCGACGTGTTCAAACCGATCGTCGTGGACAAGCTCATCTTCACGCTGGTGAACAGAAGGCAGATCAAAGCGAAAGACTTCCACGAGACTGTGGAAGGCATCGCGCTCAAAGACAGCGCAAAGAAGCTCTTTGTGCAGGCCTTCGAGGAGAAGTTGAAAGAGAGCGTCTATTCCAGGCGTCTCAAACGGTACGTCTCACGCAGGACACTGATAAGGATGGAGGCCTACAAGCTGGAGAAACACATCCTCGAAGACGAACCTTACGAACCGTACGTGGAGTGATGCGGTGTGTATCTGATCCTCACTTACGACGTCGAAGAAAAGCGTGTCGCGAAGGTTCTGAAGGTGTGCAGGAAGTATTTGAACTGGGTGCAGAACTCGGTCTTCGAAGGTCAGATCACCGAAGCGAAGTTCGAAAAACTCAAACTCGAACTCGAAAGGACCATGAACCCCGAGACGGATTCGGTCAGGTTCTACGTGCTGAGAGACGCAAGTTCTTTCAAACTCGAAGTTCTCGGCTCGGACAAATCCGAGAGCTTCCAGATCTACTGAGGAGTGGTGCTTCATGCTGTCAAAGGTCATCGAGATCGGCAGAGTCTTCAAAAGTGAGGAAGACTACAAAAACTTCGCAGAATCGATCGAGCACGAAAAGGGGATCGTCTTGGTCTTCAACCACGATCCTGTGGAGTACTTGTACGCGCGCGTGGACGAGAGGCCCTCGGACTGGACCACGCTCCTGTTCGTGAATCAGAAGGGCAACGTTTCGGGCAGATCATGCACGGTGAACCTCGAGCTGAGCACCGATTCGAAGATCGCGGAGAAAGTCGAGAGAGCGCTCGAAAAACTCTCAGACTTTTTCGAAGGAGCAGAGCTTGGTGCGTACAAAGACGAGATCGAAAAAAGAAAAGCATCATCGTTGAAGACATCAAAGAAAAGGCCGTTCAGCTCAGACAATCCGGTCAACGGATGGCCTATCTGAGCATCTGCGTTCTGAAAGACGGCGAAGAGCTCAGGCCGGCACACATAGAAGCCTTCAGAAACCAGTTCATGAAGCGGGTCTCACGTAAGATGGTAGAAACTTCCGAACTCGGAACGTGCGCGTTCTGTGGAAGGTGCGGCTACGTGTCCGCGACGGTGAACGAAGCGTTCAAGTTCGCCACGTTCGACAAACCCGGCTTCTGTCCGAGCTTGAGGAAGCAGGACGCGACGAAGGTCCTGCCCATCTGCAGTGAATGCATGACCTATCTGAAGAACGGCGCGAACAGGATCATGAAGAATCTTTCTCTGGACTTTCTCAACGTGAAGTTGTGGATAATTCCGTCACTCCTGCGGCGGGACGACGGACTCCTCGAAAAAGTCGTGAAGTCCATCGAGTCGACCGTTGGAGAGTACAGAGACTTCGCACGGAACGAAACGAGGATAGTGCGAGCGCTCTCCCAGATCGATGAACAGGTGTTCTACGATTTCGTGTTCGTGTCCATCAAACAGAGCCAGCAACGGATCGAGCTGCACCTCACCCAGATCTCTCCAACGAGGTTGAAGCTCCTCGTGGACGCATCGAAACGTGTGGGCGAGAGGCAGACCTTGAACGAAAACGAGCTTCCAACGGTGGAGAGGATGTGGCATCTCTACCAGAAACCGGCGCGCAGAACCCTCGCGGGCAAGAATTACTTCGCTCTGGTGAGGTCCGTCTTCCACGGCGAAAACTACAGCTACCAGAGGTTCCTGTGGCACTGCATGGACACGCTGAGGAAAACGGTGTTCTCGGGTGACGAGAAGAACAAACTCAGCGCGACCAGGTCCCTGGCGAGGCAGATCTTCGCGTGCGTGCTGTATCTCAACTCGATCGACGTGTTCAATTTTCGGGAGGTGAAGGGCGACGTGAGCGAAAACTTCGCCGAGCGTTTCTTCGAGAAATTTCCGGAATTCTTCAACCACCCATGGAAGAAGGCCGTCTTCCTCACGGGTGTGCTCACCGGAAAGCTCCTTTCGATCCAGTACGCGAAACGCCAGGCCACACCGTTCTTCAACAAGCTGAAGGGCCTGAAGATGAACATTCGAGACGTTCAAGCGCTCGTTCCTGAGATAAGGAACAAGCTGCAACAGTACGGTGCGTTCGGAAACTGGGCGCAGGAACTGATCCGCCTGATCGGACACTACTACATGCTCTGTGGAGACTGCAAGGTCGGGATCGACGAATTGAACTTCGTCTTCACGCTCGGAATGGCTTATTCGAACGGCGAGAATTTCACAGTGAAGGAGGATGAGAACGCATGAACCATGCTTTCAAAAACAGATCCGAAATCCTGTTCCTCTACGACTGCAAGTGGGCCAATCCGAACGGCGATCCACTGGATGAGAACAAACCTCGCATCGACGAAGAGACAGAAAGGTGCATCGTGACGGACGTGAGACTGAAGAGGACCACGAGGGACGAATGGCAGTCCTGGGGAGAGGTCTTGTGGGTCAGCGGCGAGAACGTGAATCCCAAAGAGAGGCGCAAAGAACTTGGTATCGAGAGAAAGGAAGACGCACTGAAACTTTTGGATGTGAGACTCTTCGGTGCGGTCATACCCATGAAAGACCGCGCGGACACCTCGTACACCGGACCGGTGCAGTTCAGATTCGGAAGCTCGCTCCATTCGGTGAAGGTCGTTTACCAGCAAGGGACTGCCGCGTTCACGACCAGGGATGCCCAGCAGAGGAGCTTCAGGGAAGAATACCTCGTTCCGTACGCTCTGATCTGTTTCTACGGTATCGCCAACGAAAACATGGCGAAGATAACAGGCGCGAGCGAGGAGGATATGAAAAAGCTTCTGAAAGGCATGTGGCTCGGCACCAAGAACCTCATAACGCGTTCTAAGATGGAGCACAACCCGAGGTTGCTCTTGAGGATCGTTTACAAAGAGAACGGCAACTGGCACATTGGAGAACTCGATTCGTACCTGAAACTCGTCACAGAGGTCGACGAAAAGAGCATCAGGGACGTTTCGCAGGTGAGCCTGGACGTGACAGAACTTCTCAAAATTCTGGATCAACACAGAGACAGGATAGAGGGGATCGAGCTCAAAGAAGATGGCAGACTGAAGCTCCTCCACAACAAAGAAAGGATCGAGCTGGCCCACAAGCTCCAGCAGATGGGCTTCAGAGTGGAGGTACTGGATCTTCCATGAGGGTGCTGGTGTTCGACGTGTTCGGCAGATACGCGTTGTTCCGCCGTAGCTACACCACCACGAGCTCCACCAGCTACGACTTTCCTCCCCGAACCGCGGTGTGTGGGCTGATGGGTGCAGTGCTCGGATTGACCAACAAAACGAGCGATTCGAGCGAACATCTGAGGCACTTCGACTCGGCACACATCGCCCTGAGGCTGTTGAAGCCTGTCAGAAAGACGTGCCTCGGTGTGAACTACGTGGAAACGAAAACTGGCAAAGAAAACCGAACGCAGATCCTGCTCGAAGTCATAAAAGACCCCGCTTACAGGATCTACGTCAGCGAGTTCGAACTGTTCGAACAGTTGCAAAAGCACCTTCGAAATAGCACCTGTGTCTACACGCCATACCTTGGCCAGGCACAGATGATCGCCACGCTCAGATTCGTGGGAGTGCACGAACTGAAGGAAGTTCCAGCTCCCCAAAAGGTTCACAGCGTGATCAAACAACTGGAGGGTTTGAAGGTGAAACCTGAGGAGAACCTCGTCATCGTCAGGGAGACGATGGTGCTGAACATGGACAACGAGCGACGCCCAACAGAGTACGCAACGTACTGGGTGGAGAAGAACGCGAAGGCTCTGGAAGTTCTGAACTATCCAGGGAAGATCTACAGGGTCGAAGGGCTGGGCGAGTGTGTATGCTGGATGGACTGAAATCTCATCCGGATCGATCGTTGATCGATCATCTTCTTGGAACCGCGAGGAGGGCAGAGGAGAAGGGGAGGATCATCGAATGGAGCGTCCTCGGTCTGGACAGGGATCGTGCACTGGAAATGCTGAGAATCTGCGCGCTTTCTCATGATTTTGCCAAAGCCTGCGCGGACTTTCAGGACTATTTGAAAAATGAACGAAGGCACGTTTCGCACGCTCCCCTCTCCTCGCTCGTTTGCTATCTTGTCCTGAAGAAAAAAGGCTTCGACAGGAAACTCTCAGCCTTCGCTTACTTCACTGTCAGGTACCACCATGGAACGCTTCCAAACTTCGGCCTGCAACAGGAAATCACAGAAAGCGACCTTCAAACCTTCCAGAGACAGTTCGGCACGATGCCTCGCAGCTTCCTCGACTGGTTCTCCAAAACAGTCGGTTGTGGTATGGATGGATCGATCGTGGAAATCGCGAAAGAGATCGATCAGAACATCGCAGAGATCTCTCTGTTGCACGACTTCTCCATTCAGGATTACGTTCTTCTGCACACACTGTACTCCATCCTGGTCTCTTCGGACAGGGAAGACGCGGCGCTGAAAGATTCACAGATCCGAATCGAAAGGAAACTGACTCTCGATCTTCTCGAACGCTACGTTTCTCGCTTACCGAGCAACACGCCCATGGATGGCGTAAGAAAACAGTTCGGCGAGACCGTGAAACAGAGGCTGGATCGGATCGGTTCGAACATCGTCGCCGTGACCGCTCCCACTGGCATAGGAAAAACGCTCGCGAACCTGAGACTGGCCCTCTCGCTCGCGGACGACAACAGCCTGATCGTTTACGCTCTGCCGTTCATAAACATAATCGATCAGACGATTCAAACCCTTCATAGCATCCTCTCAGAAACACAGTTCGACGCGACCACGGTCCTTCCGTACCACCATCTGGCGGACCCGAGGTACGAAGATCCCCTGTACGAGCAGCAGTCGATCCAGCATGTGCTCATAAACGGCTGGCGCTCGCAGATCGTCGTGACCACGTTTGTTTCGCTCTTCGAATCTCTGTTCACCAACAGGAGAGTGCCCTTCTTTCACAGACTGCTGAACTCGGTGATCGTGCTTGACGAGGTCCAGTCGATCCCGCACAGGTACTGGAAACCACTGGCGAGCCTGCTGGAGACCTTGAGCCGGTTGAACTGCAAGATCATCCTCTGCACCGCGACACAGCCAATGCTGTTCGAGAATGTCCAGCCTCTCGTTCAGGAGGACTTCCACCTGAACAGGACAAGAGTGCAACTCTGTGGAGAAATCGACTTTGAAGGCTTCAAAGAGCGAGTCCTCCACCTTGCGAGGAACTGTTTGAAGGAGAACAAAAGCTTGCTCGTGGTTCTGAACACGATAAGGGAAGCTAGAGAAACCTACGAAGCGCTGAAGGCTTTGAAAGACGAGGCCGAGCTGTACTATCTGTCTTCGCACGTGGTACCGAAACGCAGGATCGAGAGAATAAACGCGATGAAGAAAGACCGTTCATCGAAGGTGTGTGTGAGCACGCAGGTGGTCGAGGCCGGGGTCGATCTGTCCTTCGACGTGGTGGTGCGCGACGAGGCACCGCTGGACAGCGTCTTCCAGGTCGCCGGAAGGTGCAACAGGAACTTCTCCAGACCGGTGGGAGAAGTCTACCTGTACCGTGTTCGGGACGAAAGAACCGGCCGCTTCTTCTCTTCGTACATCTACGATCCCTTACTGATCGACGCGACGAGGAAGATCCTGAAAGACCGCGAGGTTCAGGAGAAAGACTTCTTCAATTTGTCGACACAGTACTTCTCTTTCCTGAAGAAACACGCCAATCTGGACAGGGAAAACCTCATGGAGCAGATAGAAGGGCTCAGATTTGAAGACATGGCGAACAGCTTCCGCCTCATAGACAGGAATTTCCAGACTGTCAGCATTTTCATCGAGTACGATGAAGAGGCGAAACAGCTGAGAGAACAGTTGAAGAACGCTCTGAATTCGAAAATGGAAAAGTTCGAAAAGATAGCGCTCATCGCCAGACTCCTGAAGAGGATGTCCAGCTACACGATAGACGTACCTATCACGAGTGAAGAACTCAAAGGAGCCTTGCTCTTCGAGAACGGCTTCATGGTAATGACGCATGACAACCTCGAACTCTGGTACGACGAAGAGACCGGTTTCAAGAGGTCAGAAGAAACCATGATATTCTGAAAAACATCTTCGCTGGCTGAACTTTCTCGGATTAATCTTTCTGTAATAGTGAAGACATATTTAGAGGGGAAACCCCCAGATCTCGAAAACCAAATATCTACATTCCAGGAATATATCACTTTCAGTTAGATGCGACTAATCATTGTGAAAAAATCTAGTAAACACAATGAAGAATCGTGAGATGATCAATTTCAATAGCACTTTCATCAACTTTGTGAAAAATCACAAAGTGGCACGCTCAAATGTTACAGCAACCCATGAAAAACGGCACTTTTCGACCAAACCTCCGATAGCCGAAAAACCCCCGGGGGTTTCCCCCAGACCCATCAAAGCGAGCAAACGCGCACTCAAAGTGACTTCTCGCACGATTTACCACCCTCCGGACATACACTTAGACGATTGCACCCCCACTTTGATGTGGTATAATCTAATTGAATCGTAATGGGTTTCAATCGAACCTTAGAGGGATGGAAACTCCTATTGACTTGAAGTGTACTTTTACCCACATCATCGTTTCAATCGAACCTTAGAGGAATGGAAACCAGACTTCACACCCCCACAAAATGTCAAATTCACTACCGTTTCAATCGAACCTTAGAGGGATGGAAACAGGGTGACGCCGTTGGTGGCACAATCCCAGAATGCGTGTTTCAACCGAGCCTCAGATGGATAGAAGCGCCCCTTTCAGTTCGTGCCATCTCGCATTTGATGAACTTCGAGGTGTTGAGGTCCACACAGATGCCGTGGGGTTACCCATCAAGACAAAGAGTTTTGATCGATTCCCGCTGCTGCGAAAGTGTCCGCTCGTCAGTTTCCTGCCCGCATGATTTGTGTTTCGATTGCACGCTGCGGTATGAGAAAAGATCCGACCGAAACAGCCTCGCTGTGTTTGAGTCGAACGTCGGAAAAGATGCGAAGCTGATATGTGGTCCAGATGAAGCTCGCAGACCATTCGGTGAGAAACCAGGCCTCAATGTTGTGAGGGGTTTCACCCTGGCCGGGAGTGCCTGATATTTCCGAAAGATCGCGAAAGAAGCGAGCGCCTCCCCACGATGCGGAAGGATCGAACATCGATGGCGGATTCTTTCTAAAATCCTTTCATACTGATCCATAGAAAGGTGGGCATATGTGTGGAAGGTTTTCTGGTTTTCTTCACCATCTATCTGGTGATCGCATTCATCGCAGTTATCAGGGGGCAGATTCGACGTGTCAAGCGTACAAAGGCGCAAATCACGATCATGAAGAAGATCGAGGAAAGGCTCAGACAGAAAAAAGATAGGGGCGATCACAAATGAGATTCATCGCGGTGATTGTTTCGACGTTTCTCGGCCTTCTTGTGATTGTCCTGCTCGTGTTCGCTGTGATAGGGGCAGTCACCGGCATCGAGCTGCTGACTGAACGCGCGATAAAGAAGGCGAAGAAGAGGATATTCCAATCTGAAGTGGCAGGACCTGTCGAATACGAAGTCGACTACGTTCCGAGGAACGAAACCGATACCACCCTGTTCTATCTAAGCCACGTCGGAAGCGTTTGTTTCTTCGAGGAGAATCGTAAGTATCCCGAAACCATACTGCTGTACGTGAAAAAAGATGACAGGACGATGCTCCAGTTTGCGATCGAGATGTTCGGAGAAAGCTACAAAATCTTCAACGACAGCGCGGTGTTCCGTCTGAACGCGAACGAAAAGAAAATCCCGCTCGACCTGTTCATGGCGGATTGCCGCAGAGAGATGCGTGAAGCGATGCGCTTCGCCCTGGACAGGTGGTTCACTCCCCGCGAGTTCGCAGATTACGTGAAGCTGGTGATCCTCAGGGTAATGATCAGATATTCAGGTGTGTACAAAAAGTTTCGCAGGCTGTATTCGGGCACGATCCACTACGAAGCGTTCACGCAGTTTCTGCCCCTTCTCAGAGATGTCGCGATCGAAAACTTCGAAGGATCGCTTTCCGGGTCTGATCCTTACCGAGAATTCGAAAAGATCGATTTCTACAGGTTCATCAGGAGTTTGCTGCACGCCATCGAGATGGACGAAGAAATCGAAGAGACGGTCCATCCCGTTTTCCAAAGGGAACTGGGTATCATAAGACGGTGCATCCTTGCGGTATGTCTGAACGACGAACAGAAACTTTCAGAGCTTTTGAGATTCTACTCCAAACGCACCCACGTGCTGGCGGTGTATCTGTACTTCGTGCTGGCAAACGAGTCCGTCTTTCAGCGTTCCTTGGACAGTCTCTTCGATTCGCTGAGATCTCTCTGATCCAATCACCGCGGCCATCTCTTTTCGAGGTTCAAAAGCTCGGGAAAGGACGCATGCGGTTCCGTCTGGTACCAGTAAGCCACCGTGGTGATGTCGTCCGTCAAGGGTTGATAAGTTCCATCAGGCCACCAGTCGAGCGCCTGTACGATGACCTTCAGCCTCTTTTTAAAGAATATCGGATCGGCGATGTGCCATCTGTACATAACGTGTTTCGGTATCTGTCCCTCAGTCTTCAGCCACAGTGGGTATCCAACGAAAGCTGTCGAATAAGTCTTTCCATTGGAGAGTTGTTCCCAGGCCACGACAGTTCCGACGTATTTGCCTTTTCCTTCGACAGAATTGAGTATCACGTGCTGTGGGTCCTCTCTGCTGGTCATGCTCCTTCGCCACTGAGAATGGAAGTACGCCACGTCTTCTTCGAGCTTTTTTCTCACGAAACTGATCTGGTAAAAGAAATGAAGAATATCCTGATCGATCTGGTTCTCGATCGTTATCCTCGCCCTCTTTCTGAGCGGCATGGACCAGTAACAGTTGAATCCACCCGTGGGATTCACGCAAACTGGCAGAGAGTTCACTTCGAACCTCATTCCGAACGGGTTGACAAAAAATCCCCCAGGGGGACTTCCACGGAAGGATTGGTTTCATCGTCCCAGTACATCCTCAAAACGCAGGTTTTGTAAGCCTTCTCGGTGACGGTGATCCAGATGTAAGTGATAACTCCTGGACCTTCGATGTCTGCGAGCAGTGTTTCCTGTCTGGCCTTCAGGTTGATGCACGGTCGAACCTTCCAGCCTTTGCCGAGCCTCCTGGCGGGATTGTCCAGACCGGGTATCTCGAGCGCTCCTCTGTCTCTTTCCCCGGTGGGATTCTCAGCCGAGATGGAAAATGTTTCCGCATCCTCAAGCCCATAAAACCTTCCAAAGTCGAACATCAAACCACCTCCGTGCGTTTCAGCGTTCAGAACTATGGTACTATGAGCGATATCTTTGTGAGAAACACTCGAGCGGGGCGTGTTTCATCGTTTGAGAATAAGAAATCACGAGTGCCAGTAAGAAAAGGAAAGAAAACCGATCGTAAAACGTATTTATCGTTGTTTTTTAAACTGATAGAGCTGTTTGTTCACCTTGGCCTGGAGGTGTGGTTTTTGATAAGTTAGTTGCAGGATGCACCCAACTAATCAGGGGGGTTATCAATGATCAACCAGCTTCAGCATCAGATCCTCAGATCGCTCAGCGTTGCTCCTTCGACTGCTCAGTCTATTGCTACTGAGCTCGGCGTTGATGAGTCCACGATTTCGAGAAACCTCAGATTTCTTTTGAACTGCGGTATCGTTGTTGTCAAAGACTATTTACCCGCCAGCAGTTCGGGTGGCAGAAAGTCTCGCTTGTTGTCTTTGAACCCGGACTGGTTGAAAATAATTGGTTTGTCCATTGAACAGGGTGGAATCTGTGTAATTTGTGCCGATTTCACCGGTCGTCAACATTCATCAGAGAAAAGGATCACAAGCATAGGCCCAGGTAACTTTGAAAAAGTGATTCACAAGATAATTCAAGAGCACAGCAATTCAAACGCTGTCTCCATCGCGGTACCTGGACTAATAAATTCATCGAAAGGTGAGATCGTTTATTCTCAGGCACTGTCGCTCAGAAATTTCTCTTTCGATCTGGGAGATATACCGTTCACGCTTTTGAATGATGCGAACGCAGCAGCGGCATGTTACTTGAACGACGCAAGAAACGTACTGTATTTTCTGCTCACCATTCCCTACGACCTTTCAAAACCGATCGGCCTTGGAGCGGGGATAGTGATCAACGGATCTCTGTACGAAGGTAGCAACAGCTCAGCTGGCGAGCTTGGAGAAGGTGTTCCTCTGACTACTCTGCATGACCTGACCATCGAGGATCTGGAAAGAGACAGCAGTGTACTGTTCAGGGATCGGAAGTGTCTCGAGGAGTTCAAGCAGCACATATCGTTCAAGATTGCTACGGCAGTCAATCTCGTCGATCCTGAACTTTTCATCCTCGGAGGAGATTTCTGTCTTCTTGACAGAACTATCATTCAGGACATCATCAACAATGTTGAGAAGCAAGTCACGCTGAGAAAGATAAAGAAGATCAACTGGCAACTCGACGAGAATGGTTCAAAAACAGTTGCGCTCGGTGCTGTGACAGCTTTTCTGAAAAAGTTTTTCGATGATCTCGAGTTCGCCAATTTTATCTTACAGAACAGAAGGTGTTGACGATGAAGGAGTTTGAGAAGGTATTCTTCTGTGGTGTGTCGAATCTTGAAGAGTGCGAATACCTGATGAATAGAAACGTCGGTGGTGTACTCCTTTATCCGGAGATTTTCGAAGATCCGTCTGAATTTCTCGAAGCAATTCACAGAATCCATGGAAAGAATGTTCTGCTTTCCACGGACCATGAAGGTGGACAGATGGAAATAATTCCTTTTGTGCCTCCTTCACCGGGAAATCTCCTGTTCGGTAGACTCGATCCATCCTATGTGGAAAACTACTGTGCCACGGCTGGAAGGATCATGAAGGCTCTTGGTATGAACATGGTCTTTGCACCTGTTCTTGACCTGCTCTTTCCTGAAACGAATCCAGTGATCGGTTACAGAAGTTATGGAAGTGACCATCGTACGGTTGCAGAGATGGGAAAAGCAGCGATCGTCGGGTACAGGAAGGCTGGCATATATTCCTGCGCAAAACACTTTCCTGGTCATGGCAGGAGCCGTCAGGATAGCCATGAAGATTTGAGTGTGGTGAAGGTTTCCCTGGATGAGCTCGAGAAGGATCTCTATCCTTTCAGGGTGGCGATTCAAAGCGGTGTCGATTCCATAATGCTTTCACACGTCATCTACAAAGCGATCGATGACAGACCTGCTTCCATTTCTGAAAAAATAATCAAACAGCTTCTCAGAGAAGAACTCGAATACGATGGGCTCGTCCTGAGCGATGCAGTTGAGATGAAGGCCCTGGCAAAGAAATACAGCCCCCCAGAAGTGGTCACAGAATTTTTCAACGCGTCTGGAGACATGTTGATTCTTTCGGATCCTTCTAGTTTGAAGGTTTATTCTCAAGTTCTTGAAGACGCCCTGTATTCTGGAAAGCTTTCCAGATCTTCCATAAATCAAAGTATTGAAAGGATCGATCGTCTTAGCAAAAATGTGGAAAGCGATATTGTCTCCATGTTTGAAGCGATTCAAAAGGCCGTGGTCTTCAACGTTAGTAAATCAAGCTGTGAGTCTGTAACTCTCGTTCTTCCTGACACCGCTCTCTACACCAAAGCGGACGTTTCATCTTCCTATATTCCATTCATCGAGGCTCAGGCGAAAAGAATTCTGGGTGCGAGGGTGATTCGTTTCAGCCAGCTCGATTCCGTTCAGAGAGGCGAAATCGTTCTAGATCTGATAATCGATCTCACTGACGAAGAGATTGATTTGCACAGGAAACTCTCACAGAGGTTCAAGGTCGTCTATGTGATCACTCGCAATCCATATCTGGCAGAGCACTTTTCTGACAGAGATCACGTCGTCACGTACTCTCTCGCACCTGTCGTGATGGGACTGGTTTTCAGAAGATTGTCACAGATCTTCAGGAGGGGGTGAGTTTCTATGGTGAGGAAGGTTCTTCTTGCAGTCCTTCTGATCGCTGCAGTAGTGAGCTTTGCGAAAACCAAGATCGTTTTCTGGCAATTCATGATGGACGATGCCCTGGCAAAAGAAGTGCTCGCAGGATTCTCGAAGGAGTTTCCAGACATCGAGGTAGAAGTTGTCCAGCTGTCCTGGTCGACGGGATTCGACAAGATCGTCACTGCCATAGCGGCCGGTGCGGCACCGGACGTGGTGGAACTCGGTAATACCTGGGTGGCAAGCTTCGCTTCGCAGGGCGTTCTAAGGGAGGTTGATCCAGAAGACGTCGCGAAGTACAAAGACTTCCCCGGTATGAACTGTGCCGAGTACATGGGCAAGTATTACGGTTATCCATGGTTGCTCGGTACGAGGGCGATGTTCTACAACGTCGATCTCATGAAAAAAGCAGGTCTCGATCCAGACGATCCACCTGAAACGTGGTCTGAGCTGCTGGACGCTGCGAAGAAAATTTCAGCGCTACCGGGCGTGTATGGAATAGGATTGCCGGCCGGTGAGGTCTACAGTCCATGGCAAGAATGGTTCCTGCTAGCATTGTGGGGCAACGGAGGAGACGTTGTGTCTAAGGATCTCAAAACCGCCGTGTTGAACTCGAGTCAGAACAAAGAGACGGCCAGGTTTTACCAAGAGCTGTCAAAGTACGCGCTGAAGAGCAAGCAGAAGGACCTTGGAGAAGCGTTCGGTGAAGGCAGAATAGGATTCCTCGTGAGTGGTGCATGGAGTATAGGAACTCTGGCACAGTCCTATCCGAATCTGAACTACGGCGTTTGTCTCATACCCAGGCCAGACAAACCGGGAGGTATTCACGCGTCGTTCCTCGGCGGTGAAGTGCTGGCGATACCAACCCAAACGAAGAATGTGGACGCGGCCAGGAAACTGATAAACTACCTCATGAGGCCGGAAGTTGCCATGATGATCACGAAGCATTATCCTGGAGTGTACCCTGCAGATCCAAGAGCAGCCTCAGATCCGTGGTTCGAAGATAACCCGCTGCACCTTGTGTTCTTCGAACAGCTTAAGACTGCCTCCCCAGTGCCACCAACACCAGCCTGGCCAAAGATTGAAGATATCCTGACCAACCTGGTTGACGATTTGATCGTGCACTACAAGGATGTCGACGAGGTGCTCGAGTATTACAACGCAGAGATACAGAAGGTGCTGAATGAAGTCAAATGAAAAAAGGCGGGGACGATGAGTCCCCGCCTTCATGGAGTGAACAGGAATGAAAAGTAGAGAGAAAATGACCATCTTGCTCTTCCTGCTTCCATGGATTGTGAGTTTTGGCCTTTTCACAGTTTATCCTCTGTTCTTTTCTGTTTTTGTGAGCTTCACAAACTACACAGGCCTGAAACCTTCTCTAGAGTTCGTTGGTTTGAACAATTATACAAGAGCTTTCACAGACAGAGTCTTTTTAACGGCTCTCAAGAACACTTTCGTTTTTGTTGTGGTCACAGTTCCGATCACGACTGTGATCTCTTTGTTTCTGGGCATTCTTCTCACCAGCGGCATAAAGTTCAAGAGGATCTTTCAAGCGGGTTATTTCCTGCCGTCGGTGATTTCCATGGTTGTCATCTCCATGATCTGGCTTTACATATACAGTGCCACAGGCCCGCTGAACCTTTTTCTAACCAGGCTGGGGTTCAGAGTTCCGGCTCAAAGCTGGCTTGCTTCTCCGAAAACCGCCCTCGGATCGATAATGCTCATGGATGTGTGGTCTGCCGTGGGTTACTACACCGTCCTCTACGTGGCAGGCCTTCAGAGTATACCCTTGGAACTTTACGAAGCGGCCAAGATCGATGGGGCAACGAAATGGCAAACGATACGAAGAATCACACTGCCACTGTTGAAACCCACGACGCTTTTCGTCATATCCATAAACTCGATAAGGTCTTTCCAGATCTTCACGGAAATTTTTACACTCACGGGTGGTGGACCGGCAAATTCGACGCAGACCATAGTCCATTATCTGTACGACGTTTCTTTCAGGAAATTCGAAATGGGTTACGGTTCGGCGATCGCTTACATTCTGTTCATGATCATCATGATAGTTACGCTCGTGCAGAGAAAGTTGCTGAAGGGTGAGAAACTGTGAAGATGTTAGTTTATTCGATCCTGATCCTGTTCCTTTTCATATCTCTTTTCCCCACATTTCTCATGCTCATAACTTCGTTCGTCCCCGAAGGCGATCTTTTCAACAGAACCCTGGTTAAGATCGTGACGGATTTCGAGGTACCAAGAACGATACTGCTCAACAGGGTCAGACCTTTGAACACAACGTTGAATCTTCTTAAGGAGGAGAACAACACCTTCGTCAGGCTCGAAGCTAAGGCAGATTTTTCGGGCATCGCGCCGTCACTCGGCTCTTCAGACATAAACAGGATAAAGTCTGTTCGGTTTCGTGTCAGAAATTCTGGACCTGTAACATTGAGAATGGGCTTCAAAGACATAAGGGAAAAGATCGAGTACTTTGTTGAAGAACTTCTCGAACCTGGTGAAAAATGGAAAGATGTGGACTTCAAACTGGACACAAGAAAGCTGAGCATCGATGTTTTGCACGTGTCGCAGCTGAGGATCGAAGTTTCGGGCAGCGGTCATGTAGACATAGATGATGTCGTTCTGGTCAACAGGTATCCGACCCTGTACAATTTTGTGAAGGTTCTCAGGGATGACTACTTTGGAAGATATTTGCTGAACAGCGCGATAGTCTCGGTCAGTTCGGTGCTGGGCAATCTTTTCTTCTGCTCGATGGTTGCCTACGTTTTTGCGAGAAAACGTTTCAGGTTTAAAGAGTTGCTTTTCTCTCTCGTGCTGGCCACGATGATGATCCCGCCCCAGGTGACCATCATTCCAACTTTCATTCTGATGAAGAAGCTCGCGTTGATAGATACATACTGGGCTCTGATATTACCTAATCTAGTCACGCCGTTCGGTATCTTCCTGATGAGACAGTACATTGAACAGCTTCCGGTCGAACTGGACAACGCGGCATTCGTTGACGGTGCGAACGATTTTCAGATCTTCTGGCACGTACTGCTTCCACTCAGCAAACCAGCCTTAGCGGTGCTTGGAATCAACACTTTCATAATGACCTGGAACGATCTGTTCTATCCACTGATACTCACAACCTCCAGACAAATGAGAACGATCCAGGTGGGATTGGCACTCTATCAAAAACTCAACGTTTTCACGTGGCCCACTCTGATGGCCGCTTCCACAATCGCTGGTATTCCCATAATTGTGGTTTTTCTGATTTTCGAGAAAAAGATCATCTCGGGTATTCTTGAGGGGGCAGTGAAGGGCTGAGTCATTGACCTTGAAAAATGTAAACAATGCATGAAGAATAGATTCATGTACTGCCACTGAATGACTGAGCCGGTAACACACTCATTCCGGTTCCTCACTCTATAATCAGTGGCGTAGATGGCGATTTATCCGGACCGAGTGCCACTCTCATGCTGATAGACAACCACGAACCCTGGTCTGACTCATTCAGAAACAGGATAGTTCAAAGAGAAAAGAAAGTCCTTCGCCTGGGCGAAACACGAGGCAAGAACAAGCAGCGTAATCAGCATCACAAGCGGTTTCGTGTATCATACCTCTTCGTATGGATCTTTGAAACCTTCAATGGCGAAAGTGTCGAATGTTCTGGAAATTTCCTAAAAAACTCCTTCGCTTTCTCAAAGCCTACGTTTCCACAAGGTAGCTGTAAAACCCGGCTGTGAAGTTGTAATACAGAAGCCCGTTTCTGTAGTCATCATCGGGTGCTATCTTTCTGTAACCAGGAGATGGAAAATTGGAAAGTGAGTAATAGAACAGGCCGTCCGAGAAGAAAGGATTGTTGAGTCTTCCAGATGAAGCTGAGAAAGAACTCTCGTTGAAAAGGGTAACACCCTCCATCAGGTCGCTGAAGGGTTGAGGATAAAGAGGAATTCCTGTGAGTTTTGTTACCGTCTTTCCTATTTCGTCCTGATAGGTGAGATGAAACATGTGGGAGAATTCGTGAATGAGAACGTAAGCGTACCAGTTTTCAAGAGGAAGGCGAAAATAAATCCAGCTTTCAGGAGGC
The DNA here is from genome assembly GCF_011057685.1 of Thermotoga sp. Ku-13t. NCBI lineage: Bacteria > Thermotogati > Thermotogota > Thermotogae > Thermotogales > Thermotogaceae > Thermotoga > Thermotoga sp. Ku-13t. The sequence goes on from NZ_LNFY01000009.1 coordinate 85,613, forward strand.
CACAGGTAGATCACTATCGTTTTATGAAAGAAAGGCATCGTGTAGCAGTTAGAGATGGTGCCTCTGTCTTTGAGAACTATCGTTATCCGTTCCGGGTCGTTTCCAATAAGTTCTATCACCTTCGACCTGATCGTCTCGAAGATGTTTCCAGTAAGGACAGCGTTTTCAAAGTGTCCTTCAAGATAAACAACATCCGCTTTCAAACCTCTCGGTGAGTCCGCTCATCTATTTGTCCTGGCAAAGCTGGAAGAACTATCCGAACTTTTTAATCATCCATTTCTCTATTTCTTCAACGGGTTTCTTCAATCTGTAGCTCACTGGCATTTTTCTTCCTGTCCACTCTATGAAACCTTCCAACTCTAAAATTCCAAGCGCCATATCTATTTTGTATTTTTCAGACCTCCCGTGAAACTTCCTTCCTGGTGTGAGTTCTTCGTCCTTAAGCGAAGAAGCAATTGTTAAAGCACTGACTTCATCGCTGGTTTTAAAAGCCTCCAGAGTTTTTCTCATGACAGCACGAAAATATTCAAGAGAACAAGAATGATTGTACGGCTTTTCCTTCCGAGCCCTGGCAACTACTGAACTTTTTCTCACTTCCCACTCGAAGTATTTTGTTGCGAATTTCTTTGTGGCAGAAGAATCGTTGGATGTTCTGGTATTTCCAATCTCATCCAAAATATCTTTGACCATTCCTGCGTATTCTTCAGCGATTCTGTAGTTTTCCTTTATCCATGGTTTTGGTCTATCGTATCTAATCACTTTTTCCAAAAAATCGTGGTCGTTTATACTCTTCGAAATGGTTGTCAGAACGAGCCCTGCCTGTTGCATGTCTTTCGCCTCGCCTTGCCTTATGAGTTCCTTCTTTATCACTTCTCGGGTCACGGTTCCAAGTTTCAAACAGAGAGGAAGCAGGACGTTTCTGATCCAGCGCGGGACATCTTTATTTTGAAGGAGATAATCTTTCAAGAGCTTCCTCAAAGTACTCTCTTCATTGTTCGCAGGATAAACCTCTTCCAGACTTTCAGCAATCCTTTTGAAGATCTCCGAAACATTCTTTCTGCTCGTTATGAGAAAGTATTTCCCATCAGAATTTTCTTCTACAGCTTTTATGAGCGGTGATTTCAGGAAGTTGATAATCTCTTTCACTTCCTGTGGCTTCAATCCAGCTTCCTGGATCTTCTCTCTTGCCGAGAGACTGTCTATCGAGAAGTATCTAAGCCAACTCTTTTGTAGAGCTTTCATCTCGTCGAGGAGAAGTTTCAGGTGTTCAAGAAACCTTGTTCTGTCGCGATGCTTTTCTATGACCGTTTTCACGGTTTGTGAAGAATTGCCCGGTGTTTCGAAAAGTTCTCTGAGTTCAACCAAGTTGAAGGGAAAACGGACATGTTCTTTCAAAATTTCTATCAAATCTTTCGTCTTCAAAAGTACAACTCTGTTTTGTTGCGCTCTCTTTTCAAGATTTCCTCCAGCAAAATCAGGTCCGACAACGACCACGAAATCTGCTTCTGTTTTTTCTTTGTGGTCTTTCAGGGAGAGCCAATCTATCTGCACATCATCGATTTTTCCGCGCTTGCTTGTTTTTCCATCCACATTTGCGCTGTACGATCTTTCCCCCACTTCTGCTTTCAAAAGTACATCTGTGTTTCCAGGTGTTCCTATGAGTTCCGTCTCAAATCCTAAGAAAGAAAAAGCGTCTCTCAAGGTCTCTTCAAACTCCGATGGTGACACACTTTTGTATTGTGTTTCTTCCAGTCTTCTGATCAGATCTTCAAGTTCTGACCCTTCTCTTCTTCTTTCCGCACAGTGCTCTCTTAGTGCGAAGATGCCCTTTCCAACTTTAACAAACGTGGAAGAATCACCATGTAACATGAAGTCGTTGTACATAACGTCGTAGATTTTTGTTCTCAATTTGGACAAATTTTTCGGAGAATCGATCAAATTCTCCCTTAATGCTATTTCCGTTATTTCTTTTGCACTCATGGATCTTTTTTCCCTCTCCAAAATGAAACGTGCCACTTCCTTGAAGGTCATGTTTCTCACTCCCTGCAGGGTTCCTTACAGATATGTTACCACTTCAAAATCTGAGAGAGAAAGCTTCTATGTAACTTCCGACCCCGGAAGTAACTTCCGACCCCCAGAAGTGATATGATAAGAATGAAGGTGAGCGATTGCTTTTTTTCCCTTACTCCCAAGACGAAAAAGGAAGATCTCTTCAATAGAGAAAGAGAATTGAAAGACCTTGAAAAACTGCTTGAAACCTATCCGATCGTTGTGATCACCGGCCTGAGGCGGGTTGGAAAGTCTTCTCTTGTGAAAGTCTTTCTGAACGAAAGCGATCTTCTACACATAACCGTGGACGGAAGAAGACTCTACGAAACATCGGGAGGTAACATCTCATCCCATCATCTCACAAGATTTCTTGGGGAAGAACTGTCCAGAATATCGAAATCTCAGAAACTTTTGAACGTTCTCAAGAGGGTTCGTGGGATCACAGTTAGTGGAACATCGATAGAACTCAATTCAAAAGAATTCAGTCTCTCTGATCTTCTTGAAAAGCTGAACGAAACGGCAAAGAGGCGGAAGAAAAAGATAGTCATCTTCTTCGATGAGGCACTGTATCTCAGATACTACGGCTCTCGAGGCGGAAGCGATCTTCTGGCACTCTTTGCCTACTGCTACGATAACTTCGAAAACGTACGCTTCATCGTCAGCGGTTCAGAAGTCGGCGTTCTCCACGATTTTTTGAAACTCGAAGACTACAATTCACCCCTCCACGGCCGTGGAATAGGTTTTCTCACGGTGAGACCGTTCACCTTCGATCAATCCGTGGACTTCCTCATAGAAGGCTTTCGCGAGGTGGGGAAGAAGGTCAACTTCGACGTGGAAGAAATCGTGAGAGAAATAGATGGCATAGTGGGATATCTCGTCCTGTTTGGAGTGAAGTACCTCGAAAAGAAGAACAAAGATGAAGCGCTGAAAGGGGTGTTCCATGCTGTGAAGGTCCTTTTTGAAAAGAAATGGAAGAGCTCAGAAAAAGGAGCGAAAGGTATCCATTCATATTGAGACAAATCGCAAGGGGTATAAATACCTGGTCTGATTTGAAAAACATCTTCCTCGCAAAAGGCGACTTCATAAGCGATTCCCGATTGTACTCTCTCCTCGAAACTCTGGAAAAGATGTCTTTCATAGAAAAAACGCAGAGTGGATACAGAATAGTTGATCCGGTTTTTGAGAAGATTTTGAGCGAATGAAACGGAGAAATTCGTTACCTTCCTTCCGTGGCCTTTCGGTACTCTTCTTCTGTGACAGATCCAAACCACTCTGCAGGACCGAGATGAACCTGTGTACTGATACCTATATGTGCGAGTTCTTCATTGGGTGCCGCACCATGCCAGTGAACCACGTTCGGTGGAATCTCCACCACATCAGCTTTTTTCAAAACTCTTGCGGGTTTTCCCCTTTCCTGGTAAAAGCCTTTTCCCCGGGTCACGATCAGGATCTGTCCTCCCGGATGGCTGTGCCAGTGTGTTCTCGCTCCTGGCTCGAATACCACGTTGTATATCTGTGTGTTGAATACTCCGTTTTCGTCAGTAACCAGCATCTTCACCCAGACGTTCCCAGTGAAGAAGTCGCTCGAGCCTTTAGAACCCTTTTCAAAGATATCATCCACCATGGTTGTACCTCCTCTTAGTGGTTTTTCATGTTTTTCACCCAGAATTCTATTGCTTTGTCAATCCATCCTTCCGCAATGGTACCTTCTCCAAGCCCAAAACCATGTGAAAGCCCAGGAAAAACAATTATTTCTGCATCAGTTCCATTTGCCTTAATCCTTTTGACTCTGTCTATCATAACCCTGTAAGGTACGATTGGATCGCTTGTTCCTACAACTGCGAATGTTGGTGGTTCTTTCCCAGTAACATCTGTCAAAGCAGTATATTGCATTATTACAGCTGCCGGACGTGGATATCTCTTTTCTCCAAAACTCTCAGTACCATGGCTTCCGAGCCACGCTACAACACGGGCTCCAGCAGAGCCTCCCCACAATGAATAATCCTGCATGTCTATTCCAAGTTCATCAACGTTCTCATATAGAAACGCAATTGCTCTTGCAAGATCTTCACAAGCAGCTTGAGGATCTGGACGATAAATTAAAGCAAAAGCGTTGTATCCTCTTTTGCTGAGTTCAAGAGCATGTGGAAAACTGTCTTGCATTGCTCCGACATATACGAATCCTCCACCCGCAACAATAATAGCTGTCTTTGCACCTTCATTACCACGAAAGAAAAACAACCCTGTATCTTTTTTGCTTGGATCCTTTAATTTTTCTTCATCGGAGTAGATATCATAGAAAATAGTTTCCCCTGCATCAGCTCGTTTTTTAAGATAATTAACAATTTCTACCGTTTTACTTGGGTTGATATTGCTATACCACATGAGAGAAAGTTCTCCAAGAGTATCTCCACTGTAGTAATTTTTGTTTGTTGGAAAAAGAAGTCTACCAAAATCCTTAAAAGCTGGATATTTAATTACCTCTTCAATTTTTGTATTTACAGTAAAATCCTCTTGAGATTGGCTCTTCTGCAAATTCGTCTCAGCCTCCGACAAACCTTTTTTGATATTATTTTGAACACCCCAAAATGCTTTCAACCCGTTGTAGATATACTCCATTGCAGCCCTCATATCATGAGAATATTCTTCCTTAACACGAAACGCAAAATTACCGTCATGTCTTTCATCGATATTGATAAAATAAGGGGACATTTTCATAAGCTCTACTCTGGCTTTATCGTAGCTGTACGCAAAGTCATTTGTTCCTGTAATAATGAAGACAAAATAATCATTCAGATCATGTCCACGAGCTGCGGCAAAGATCTCTTCATTATCCAGAGTGGTACCGCAACTCATCGGCAGGAAATAGCGGAAGTAATCGAGGGCGTATTGGAATGTTCGCCAGGTTGCAACCGCACCCATGGAAAATCCTCCGAATCCACGATGGTCACGGGAAGCGATTAGGTCCTTTCTTGACGTGCTTACAGCATAGGTGCTGTAGGTCCCTTCCACCGCAGGGATCAAATCGTTCACCAATTCATTGTGGTAGTTCCTTGTCAACTGCATTGCTAGGGAAAAGCTGGCAGAATCCAGTCCATTTTCATTCGTGTTGTTATAAGTCGGACATACTATGATCAGCGGCCTGATCTCTCCTGCAGCAATTGCATTATCAATGACATTCTTAAGCGGAGAGGGTCCATCTGGAGTGCCGAGCATGGTAGTTTCATCTCCCCAACCACCGTGCATCAGATAAAAGACATCGTATTTTCGGTTTTTATCATAGCCATGAGGAAGATATACGATTGCGCGTTTTTTAATGATCTTTGATTTTTCAGAATAGGAGAAAGATTCATAAGTGTCATAATATAATTCCACCAATGTTCCTGGTTGAGATGATGGTCTGAAATACTCGTTTGGAATCTCTTTCAATTCCTGTGGAATCTCTATATTTATTACTTCTGATGCCGCACCATCACTTCCAAAGCCCAGAGTCCACACAAGAAGGGTCAACACGATCATCGAAATATTTCTCATTTTCACCATCCCCAGAAAACTATATTTTCCGTGAACAAATCCATTTGACGATCTCAGGATCTCTGTGGGAGAAGAACGCACTCTGCCCTTCATCGAGCGTTGCGATCTTTTCCATGTCTTCCTGCGTGAGTTCAAAATCGAAGATACTGATGTTTTCTATCATTCTCTCTCTTCTCACAGTTTTGGGAATGGCAACGATTCCTTTCTGGGTGAGCCATCTCAGAATGACCTGTGCAACTGTTTTGCCGTACTTTTCCGCGATCGATCTGAGCACTTCGTTCTGGAAAATGTTTTTTCTTCCCTCAACGAAAGGACCCCAGGCTTCAGGCTGGATGTTGTAATTTCTCATGAATTCGATCTCTTCTTGCCTCTGATAAAACGGATGTATCTCGATCTGGTTCACTGAAGGAACAACTTCGTGATGAACCATCAGATCCATCAACCGATCGGGATAGAAATTGCTCACACCTATGGCTCTTACCAATCCATCTTTGTACAGTTCCTCCATAGCTCTCCAGGCACAGTGCACATCTCCAAAGGGTTGATGGATGAGATAGAGATCTACGTATTCGAGTTGCAGTTTCTTCAAAGACTTTTCAAAAGCCTTCTTTGCAGATTCGTAACCAGCATCCGACACCCACAGTTTGGTCGTGACGAAGAGCTCTTCTCTTTTGACAATTCCTTCGTCAATCGCGCGTTTTATCGCTCTTCCCACTCCCTCTTCGTTCATGTACGATGCCGCTGTGTCGATGAGTCTGTATCCCACCTTTATAGCCTCATAGACACATTCTTCAGTCTTTTCTGGTGGTATCTGGAAAACTCCATATCCCAGAATAGGCATTTCTACACCGTTGTTCAAAGTGACTTTTGGAACCTGCATGTTAACACCTCCCGTCAATGGATTCATGCTTCTGAAGTTCTCGTACTAACCTTTCCCGCTACCGTGAAAAAGATCGAAGAAGATACAAAAATAACGGACACCAACAGCACAGAATGTTTTATAGATACGTCATTCTCTCAAGATCCTCAGGATACCTTCCACCTTTTATTTCTATTCTTGAGAGAGTATCGTTTATTTCCTGGAGCTCTTCCGGTGTGAGTTCAACAAAAGCCCCTCCGATGTTTTCCAGAAGGTGACTCAGTTTCGTTGTGCCGGGTATGGGAACTATCCAGGGTTTCTGTGCAAGAAGCCATGCGAGAGCTATCTGTGATGGTGTCGCACCCTTTCGCTCAGCGATCTTTTTGAGGAGTTCTACGAGTGCAAGGTTTTCCTTCAAATTCTCTTTCTGAAAGCGTGGAATCCTGCTTCGAATATCTTCCTCATCGAACTTGGAGTTTTCACCTATCGCTCCTGTAAGAAACCCTTTTCCCAGGGGACTGTACGCCACAAAGCCTATTCCCAGTTCTTCACAGGTGGGAAGTATTTCCTCTTCCGGTTTTTTCCACCACATGGAGTACTCGTACTGCACAACATCAACAGGACAGACTTTATGAGCTCTCCTTATCGTTTCGGCGGAAGCTTCGCAAAGTCCAAAATGCTTCACCTTACCCTCTTCTATGAGTTCCTTTACAGCCCCAGCTACTTCTTCTATTGGAACGTTTGGATCCACCCTGTGCTGGTAAAGAATGTCTATGGCTTCCACTCTGAGCCTTCTCAGAGAACCTTCCACTGCTTTCTTAATGTGTTCCGGCCTACTGTTCAGACCTTTCCAGCCTGGCCTTCCATCTTCGTACAGCTCAAAACCGAATTTCGTCGCGATCACAACCTCACCCTTGAACGGCTCGAGTGCTTCACCCACAAGTTCCTCGTTCGTGTAAGGACCGTAAACTTCCGCAGTATCGAAGAAGTTGATACCAAGCTCCACGGCTGTTCTGATGAGTTTGATCATCTCTTTCCTGTCTGGAAGATTCTTCTGGCCGAAGCTCATTCTCATACAGCCAAGTCCTACGGCAGAAACCTCAGGTCCTCTTTCTCCAAGTTTTCTCTTCGGAATGCTCATATTTTCCCCTCCTTTCGCTCTAAAACATACCGCTATCTGCTCCGGAAACGTTAGAAAGATATTCTCGAATATTTGCCTGATTTTCCATCAAAGAGTAAAATCTTATCAGAAAGGAGATGAAAAAATCATGGATGAATTCGATCACACTCGGAGAAAGCTGATTGAAATGATTTTACATCTCACAGAAAAACAACCCGTGGTGAGACCACTTCCGGGTCTGACTGTGGGCAGGAGGGAGTCTCCTACAGAACCTTCCACTTACATCCTTCCGCCATCGATATGCATCGCTGTTCAGGGTGCAAAGCGCGTTCTCATTGGAGAAGAGTACTACGTTTATGACGTGGAGAATTTTCTTCTCAACTCCTTCGATATTCCTGTGATTGCCCAGGTGATAGAAGCCTCTAAGGAAAAACCTTATATCGGAATGACCTGGGAGATAGACATGGAGATCCTTATGGAGATCGTTGTTGAGCAAAAGCTCAATACAAGACCAATCACGCCATCCCGCGGTACATCGCTGGGAAAGGTCACTTACCAGCTCTTAGACGCTTTCAAAAGGATGCTGGATCTCCTCGATGAACCGGAACACATTTCCGCACTCCTTCCTGTGATAAAAAAAGAGATCATCTACAGGCTCCTTGTGAGCGAACAGGGCTCAAGACTCATTCAGATCGCGCTGTCTGGAAAGAACGATGTGATAGCAGCATTGAATTATCTGAAAGAACACTTCAGTGAACCCGTGAACATGAAAAAGCTTGCCGAGATGGTGGGAATGAGCGTATCGACTTTTTATCAGAACTTCAAGGCTCTCACTGGCATGGCTCCTCTTCAGTATCAGAAGAAACTTCGGCTGTGCGAGGCAAGAAAGCTTCTCATGGCAGGAAACGATGTCACAACCGCAGCCTACCAGGTGGGATACGAGAGCCTTTCGCAGTTCAGCAGGGAGTACAAAAAATTCTTTGGTGTTTCTCCTTCACAGGATGCGAAGAGATTGAGGAATAGTCATTTAACGAGTGTGGTTCACTGAGGATTGGGAAAGAAAGGGTTTTGGAAAGATCTTTGTCCTGCTCACGTAGTAGTCGGAAATTGGTATGTGTTCTCCTGCTGTGATATTTTTGCTTCCCAGTTAGGCTATGAAGAAACTGTCTACGATGCTCCACAGTGAATATTGATGGTATAATGTACAACAACGATAATACGGGACGGAGTGGTTCTATGAGGGTACCTTTTCCAGAATTTCCGTTCTCGGCGAAAAAAATCATCGTATTCGTTCCTCGCTCTGATTATCTCAATTATTTACTTCTCAAATTCCGAGATGTCTTCAAAGACGATGTAGAACTCACCTATTCAGAGGACTATATATCCTTTGAAATGGCATTCGACGAATTCATAGATCTTTCGATTTCCACCCAAGAGTTCACAGAGATGGAAATGCATAAATTAATGATACTTCCCCTGGATCAGAATGAGACATTTTCGTTGAAAAGTCTGAAGAAAATGAGGCCTTTGCAGTACTGGATCGACTTAAGGAAAGCAGAAGGCCTGAAATTTATTCTCGAGAACGAAACTCTTGTCACATACTTCCAGCCTATCGTGAACTGTGTAGCTGGCGAAATTGTTATGTACGAATGCCTCTCACGAGGTTTCGATAAGGACGGAAAGATGATATCACCACAGCCTCTCTTTGAACTCGCAGAGAGTCTGAACGTATTTCTAGAACTGAATCGACTTGCTGTTACAAAGGCGCTGGAAAAAGCTAAAATAAAGAATGTTGAGAAACCCATTTGTATAAACTTCCCCCCAGAAGCCCTCCTCGATCCAGATTTTGTCTACAGAGAAATAGCAAACCATCTTGAAAATTTAGGAATGAAGCCAGAACAGATAATTTTTGAAATAACTGAACAAAAAACTGGAATAGAGTATGTCGAAAGTTTCGTAATCAAAACTCTGCAAGAGAAAGGGATAAAGATAGCCATAGACGACGCGGGAAACGGTTTTTCTTCGTTAAGGAGATTGACAGAATTAAAGCCGGACATCATAAAAATCGATATGAACCTTATCAGAGATGTCGATAAAAATCGACTGAAACGCTACATGGTCGAGGCACTATTTTCTGCTGGGAGTAAATCTGGCGCGAAAGTGATAGCAGAAGGCGTGGAAACGATCGAAGAGTATAAAACTCTTCGCCACTTGGGTGTCGAATTGATGCAGGGATTCCTTTTTGCAAAACCGGAACCAGACCCGGTTCAAAGTGTTCATCTACCCTTGTGAACTTTCCCTTAAAAACCTCTGAGTGCGCTGACGCCAATGTTTCCTGTCACGTTTTTCACAAATTCCTGGCTGTTTCTGAAAAGTCTTTGAACCGCAAGGATATACCTTCAGGACGAAGGTGAGATCTTTTTGTTTGGAAAGAAAGTGGAGAAGAAGCTCAGCAGGAGAAAAGAACTCGAATACAGAAGGAACGTTCAGATGATCTTTCAAGATCCATTCTCTGCCCTCAATCCGACAAAGAAGATAAAGAGCATCCTCGAACGCCCTGTCAGGATCTTCAAGCTGGACGGAAACACTTAATATTATCGCATCTTTCATTTACAGAACCTGGCAAAAGGCACATTCGCTCCGGTTTTTCAGGAAAGGTTTCTCCAAAAACGTTTCTTTTGCAAAATCACTCAATCGTGTATCATTCTTTGAAAACCGCCCCGATCTGTCACCTTGGACGAATAATATCTGCGCTCTGGTTCAAAAGTAAAATCTTTCGGATGATGATAAAATCCAGTGAGGAGATATGAAACCATGACAGAGTCGATCCTCAAGATAGCCTTTCGAAACTTCAGAGTGCACATCAAAACCGTGATCGTGCTCATCGTCGGGATCGGTGTTCCTGCGATGCTCATAGTCGGTGGTCTTTCCATAAACGACACGATCGCGAACTGGATCACTTCGAGTTTTTCGAAAAACTTTGATCCTGCCGATGCTTTCGTGGAGAACAGAAGAAACAACATCTTCATGAAAATAGCCCTGGACGAACAAATTGTTTCTTCCCTGAAAGATTTCCCTACCGTTGAGAAAATCCTTCCCGTTTCAGAGACGCTTGGCAGAATCGAGTTCGATGGGAAAACTCTGGACTGTCTGATCATCGCACTCAGGCCCGAAGATCTTCAAAGTTTTCTGGGAAAGAGAGTCGATCTTTCTGAAGGAAGAATCATCGTTTCGAAAACGATCGCAGACTTTCTGAGCCTCTCTAGGAACAGCAAGATCACCGTCAACATCGGCGCGGGTGAGGAACAATTCGTTGTAGGACAGATCGGTGAAGAAGGTTTTTTGAACTTTCGCGGTGAAAACCTTCACTACGCAGGAACCATCTTCGTTCACGTGGACGATCTTTCAAAAGCTATGAGTTTTCCAACAAGGGTGTATTTGGACCTGCGCGGAGAAATAAAGGAACACCAAGCGATAATCGAGGAACTGAGAAGAAGTTTGAACGTGAGAGCCGTCGCCATGAAGGCAGACTTGCTGAATTCACCTGCCACGAAAGCTTTAGGTTATCTGACAATCGCCTTCAGTGGTTTTTCCATCCTGGCATCCTTCGTTTTGGTCTATCTTTTCGCTCAGAGCTTTGTCGAAGAAAGGACCACGGTCATGGCGACTTTGAGAATACTTGGCATGAAGGCGAACCACATAGCTGCAACCCTTTTGATAGAAGGTTTGGCTTACCTTGTGGTGTCTGGAATCTTTGGTGGAACGCTGGGCGTTTTTCTGGCGAGGTACTTGCTGAACAGATTTCTGGCAACGACCAGCGTTTTCAGTGCCAGTTTTGGACCAATCTTTGACGATCTTCAGCTTTACGTTTCTCCCATGACGGTGTTTCTCGGTGTTTCAGCCGGCTTGATCGTTCCGATTCTGATATTCGCAAGAAGGATTCTTCAGATAACTCGTAAATCTCCCGTGCAAATGCTTTCAGCTTTTCAATCAGAATCGCACAGTTCCACGTTTGGAAAGTTCGGAAAAATCATCGGTGCAGGAATGTGTGCCTTTGGTATCTTTCTATTGTTCACTTTGAAGAGCTTCTGGCTTTTCGGTCTGCTCTCGATCTTCGTAGGATTGTTCTTGGTGGTCTTTCATCCGGCAGTTAGTTTGGTGCTTGGGATCGTCGCGATCGTTGTGGTGAGCTATTCGGCTCCAAGTGAAGTTATTGGTGGATGGGAGATTCTTCAAAGAGGAGCGGTTTTCTTCGTTGGAAGCTGGTTGATCTTCATATACGCGATCGTGCTCATAAGAGAGATCTTTTTGAAAAAGCTTTTGAGACGATCTGTTTCGAGCTTCATAGCGCTCTCGTACGTTGAGAGGAACTTGAGAAATTCTTTCATCATAGCCTCGATGTTCAGTTTGATCGTCTTTGTCATGATTTTGGTCGTTACGATCCCGCACAACGTTCAGAACTTCGTTCAAGATCGGCTGAAGAACGGCCTTTTCGGCTACGATTTCATGGTGGTTCGAAACCCGTTGAAGCTGATCTTTTTAAAAAGCGAAATCGAAGTTGCGGAAGGCCTGACCAGTTATTCGAGGATCTACGTTGCGGAATTCGAAAACGATATGATAGCCTTCGTCGATGAAAGCTTCTTGCAAAACGCGCTGGTGCCGTTCGAAACCAACAAGCGGTGGCGCGAAAGATTGCTAGAACCTGGCAAGGCAATCGTTGGATATTCTCAAAAGGATGAAGCTTCGAACCTGGTTGGTAAAACGGTCACAGGGAGGGTTAAATCTCCCTTCAGAATAGGCGGAGCAAGAGTGATGGATTTTGAGATCGTCGATACTTTCGACATGAGACAGGCGATGGTTCCGGTCAAATACGTTGCCTCGATCAACAGTATGCCGAAGGAAGTTCGTGTCATACCCGTGCTGCTTGCCAAGATCGAGCCTCAGAAAGTTGCCGAGGCGAAGAACTTTTACAGTAAACTCTTTGACTTTCCCATCTACATAAACGAAGAACTCAACAGGCTCTTCACTGGAATAAACATGCTCATTCAAACCGCGATCGCGCTGCTCTACTTCGGACTGATAAGCGGTTTCAGTGGGATCGCTTTTCATTCGCTCAGGAGCGTCATCGTCAGGAAACGTTTGATCGGCACCCTCAGGGCTGTTGGAATGTCCAATAGGAGCGTTTCTATGGCTTTCATTCTCGAAAACATCGTCATAGCGTCTCTGGGGATTGTGGTTGGATGCTTTGCAGGTTATCTGGAATCGAGGGATATTTCCAGATTGATCTTCACCCTGTTCGGATCCGGGGAATTTTCGTTTCCGCTTTCGAACTTCTTGATTTTGCTTGTGGCCATATACGCCGTGATAATTGTTGTGGTGTCGCTTCCGATCGTTTTGACGAAGAAGAGCCCGGCCGAGGCCTTGAGAGCGCCAGATTGAGGAGGAAGGAACGTGATAGTGGTCAAAAACCTCTGGAAGATTTACGGAAAAGGTGAAAAGAAGGTCGAAGCCCTCAGGGGCGTGGATTTTCAGATAGAACAAGGCGAGTTCGTGGCGATATTGGGTCCGTCAGGCTCTGGAAAGACGACCTTGCTGAACTGTCTTTCGGGCATAGATTCACCCACCGAGGGGGAAATCTTCTTCGACGGGGTTGAGTTTCACCGTTTGAGCGAAGAGGAAAAGACGAAGTTCAGGGCGCAGAACATGGGCTTCGTTTTCCAGTTCTTCAATTTGATACCGGTCCTCACAGTTCTTGAGAACGTCGAACTGCCTCTGAGGATTCTCGGCCAGAAAGGAAAGAGCGTGACCGAAAGGGCACTCGAAATGATCAAGAAGGTGGGACTTTCTGGAAAAGAGGACAAGTTCCCATCGCAGCTTTCTGGGGGAGAACAACAGAGGGTTGCTATCGCGAGAGCTTTGGTTCACAATCCCAAGATCGTATGGGCGGACGAACCGACGGGCAATCTTGATTCAGAAACCGGAGCGGCGATCATCGAACTGCTCGAAACGATCCGCTTGGAAAACAGAACCACCCTGGTGGTCGTCACCCACGATGAAAAGATCGCTCAGAAGGCAGACAGAATCTTCCTCTTCAGAGACGGAAAGATACTGAGAATAATAAAAAAAGGTGAAAGCTCAGGCTGATACGATGAATCGTCCTCGATGTGATTTTCCTGATCGTTCCAGAATCAGCCAGCTTACTTTTTCATCTGTTTTCCAGCGCATGTTTTCGATGTTTGAACATGATTTTCAGAGAAAATCAAAGTAACAGAGAAAAAAAGAGAAAAAAGAAAAGTTCCCTACGAAATATCTGTGAAAATCATTCTGATCTGCGGGATTTCTCTGTTCATCTGCACTTGAAGTGTGACGCATGATGTGATATTTTTGAAGCAAAAGCTTCCAAATGGTTTTCCATTGGAAGCATTTACTCCAAAGGAGGTTTTACTATGAAGAAACTTCTGGTGGCTGTCTCGCTGATTCTTGCGACCCTGCTTCTTGCGGCCTATCCCGACAGACCCATCACTTTCATCATTCAAGCGGCACCTGGCGGGGCATCAGACATGGTATCAAGAACCATCGCAGCAATCGCACAGGAAATCTTGAAGGTACCAATCAACTGCATAAACATCACGGGCGCGTCTGGGGCAATCGCGATGAAAAAACTTCAAACCAGCAAACCTGATGGCTACACGATGGGGTACGTACCCGTTGAGCTTTCGATGGTCAAAGCTTTGGGATATGCAGACTTTGGGCCACAGGACTTTGATCTACTCATGAGAATAATGGTGATACCCGCAGCAGTAACCGTTCGAGCCGATTCGCAATGGAAGACGATCCAAGAATTCATTGATTACGTAAAAACTCACCCAGGCACGGTGACAGTTGGTAATTCTGGTCCGGGTTCCATCTGGCATATCGCTGCGTTGAGTTTTGAGAAAGCCATCGGTACAAAACTCGTCCATGTTCCGTTCGATGGTGCAGCACCTGCGGTTGCCGCTCTGATGGGAGGACACATCACTGCCGTTACCGTCAGTCCAACCGAGGTCAAATCTGGTGTGGAATCTGGTCAACTGAGAATCCTCGCCGTGATGAGTGATGAGAGATCTCCGCTCTTTCCAGATGTACCGACATTGAAAGAACTTGGTTATGACGTTTCGGTAGCGGCATGGGGAGGCCTTGCACTGCCCAAAGGTGTAGACCCAGAGGTTTACAAAATACTCGCAGATGCGTTCAAAAAAGCGTATGAAAGCGAGACCTTTCAAAAATTCCTCAGGGATAGAGGCATGACACCGGCTTATCTTGATGGTGAGAAATTCAGAGAATTCGCTATATCGCAGTACAACATGTTCATGGAACTCATCCCAAAGGCGTTGGGTAAATGATCCTCCGGCTGCCCCTTCTGGGGCAGCCTTCAACGTTGAGGTGACGAAGATGGGTGATCTGTTTTTCTCACTAATTTCAATCGCTTATTCGATATTTCTTTTTGTGAAATCTTCGAAGTTACCTGAAGGCATTGCCAACATGCCAGGACCAGGGTTTTTCCCCAGGTTGATAGCCTTCATGATTTTGATTCTGTCTTGCTGGCTCTTGATTTTGAGTCTCTGGAGATTTTCCAAAAAAAGAGAAGCTTCATTTTCTCAAGGAAGATGGGGCCAGACCATCTCGATTATCTTGTTGGTTTTCCTTTACGTTCTACTTTGGGGTAAAGGGAATTTTCTATTCAACACCTTTGTCCTGTTGTTTTTGATTCAAGTCGTTACCGGCTCGAAGTGGTACGTCGCGTTGATCGGTTCTGCAACTCTGAGCGTCAGCGTTTTTCTGCTATTTGGTAAGGTCTTTCACGTGCTCTTTTTCTGAAGGGGTGATCACGTGCAACAGTTTATTCAGGGATTCTTCCAGGCAGTTGATCCACGGGCGGTAATCTATCTACTCTTGGGAACCTTTTCAGGGCTTGTTATCGGGACTCTCCCAGGACTGACGGCCACGATGGCGGTCGCCATACTCACACCCTTGACCTTTTGGCTGCCGCCGAACCAAGGACTCGCGATGCTCATAGGAGTGTGGAATTCTGCCATCTTTTCTGGTGGGATCTCCGCGATTCTGATCAACACACCAGGTACACCTGCTTCAATCGCGTCGACCTTTGATGGTTTCGCACTCACTAAGAAAGGTATGGCTGGTCTGGCACTCGGTATAAATGTTGTCTTTTCGTTCATCGGTGGAATCTTGGGTGTCCTTGCGCTGATCGTTGTTGGCTTTCCCCTGGCGAGATTTGCCCTATCTTTTGGACCCGCAGAGTATTTCACTCTCGCGATCTTTGGACTTTCGACGATGGTAGCCGTTTCCGGCAAATCCGTGCTCAAGGGAATGATTGCCGGATTTTTGGGCTTCTCGATCTCGCTGATAGGCCTTGATCCCATATTTGGCTCCGAAAGATTCACCTTTGGTAGGATGGAACTCTTAAATGGTATCTCGTTCATACCTGTGATGATTGGTTTGTTCGGAGTTGGTGAGGTTTTCTGCCAGATATTCTCAAGAAGGCAAGTTGTTTCAACAGGCGCGCAGCCAGTAACTCAACTTGGAAGAGTGGTACCAACCTTCAAAGAAATAAAGGATCTGACGCCCGTGGCACTCTTGTCGGCTCTGATAGGAATAATCATAGGTGTTATCCCGGGAGCAGGTGCTGACATAGCTGGTTTAGTGGCATGGGATCAGAGTAGGAGAGTTGCAAAAAAGCCACAGGAGTATGGACAAGGTTCTCTTGAAGGGCTGGCAGCATCAACGACTGCAAACAATGCATGCCTTGGCGGAGCTCTCACAACGATGATGGCGCTCGGCCTTCCAGGAGATGCCGTTACCGCTGTTTTGATAGGGGCTTTCATAATGTACGGTGTCCAACCCGGACCAATTATGTTCAGAGACAACGCGAGTTTTGTTTATACGGTCATAATGCTTATGATACTGGCAAATGTTGCTTTTCTCGCTGTGGGCTTTTTTGTTTCAAAGCTTCTCACGAAATTCCTCTCCTTGCCGCAGAGTTTCATTTGGGCAACGATAATCATTCTGTCCCTTGTTGGAAGTTACGCGATTAACAACAGCGCGTTCGATCTTCTGATTGTGTTCATCTCAGGCGTTGCTGGGTTCGTTTTCAGATTGCTCGATGTGCCGCTCGGACCAATTGTCCTTGCGTTGATACTGGGTCCAATGGCAGAGGCCAACATGAGAAGAGCTTTGATTCTAAGTCAAGGCAATTTTGCCACTTTCTTCACAAGACCGATTTCTTTGGTTTTGGTAATTCTCTCAGCTATATCTTTGCTGACATCCACTTTGAAGAAAGAGCGATGAACGGAGGTAGATGATCTTGATAGATAAACTGCTCGAAGGCAAAATCTTGATAGTGATCAGAGGTCTCAACGTGAAAGAATCAACAGATCTCTGTCACATACTCTTGGAAAACGATGTGAGATTTGTAGAAGTTAGTTTTTCAGATGAAGATGCATCTGAGGTGCTGAAGGCACTGAAATCGTCCTTCGATGGGAAATTATTCCTTGGCGCGGGAACAGTTTTTGAAGAAAGAATTTATCAAAAAGCGCTGGCATTGGGTGCCAATTATGTGTTAAGCCCGGGTCTGAGTCAGAAGGTGGCAGAGTTATCAAAGAAAGACCAAATACCTTATATACCTGGTGTCTTCACATCGACAGATGTTCAGAATGCCTTAGAGTTGGGACTCGATCTACTCAAGCTGTATCCTGCAGATTTGGACTTACTCCGATCTTACCGCGGGCCCTTTCCAAAGGTGAAATTCATGCCTTTTGGTGGTGTTACCGATGCAAATGTGGTTCAGTACTTTTCTTATGGCGCATCCGCAGTTGGCATAGGTTCTTATATAGCAAACAAAGAATTACTGCAGGAGAAAAGGTTTACAGAGCTGGCAGATCGTATCAAGAAGATAAAGCAGTTGATAGGTGGTTCAAATGGACCTGTGTGTTGATATAGGTGGTACCAAAACATTTGTCGCCGTTTTTGACGATAACAGCATCACTCCACGCGAGGTAGAGCAATTTCCCACGCAGTCTCACAGAGGTTTTGAAGATTTTCTGAACAGGATGGTGAAAATAAGCAAAAGGCTTCTTAATGGCAACCACCCAAATGTTTGGGGTATTTCCACAGCCGGAGCCGTCGATGAATACGGCAATCTCTTGTGGTCACCGAATTTGGGCTGGAAGAATCTTCCTTTGAAAAAGATCGTCAGCGAGATCTTTGGCGACAATGGGGTTGTAGAAAATGACTGCAACGCTGCCGCTTATGCTGAATCCTGGGTGCGACAGTCCGACAATTTGGCTTACGTGACGGTGAGTACCGGCATCGGCATGGGGTTGGTCTTGCAAGGAAAGGTATTTCGTGGATCACATTCTTCAGCGGGGGAGATAGGGCATACGATCGTCGAAGAAGAAGGTCCTGTGTGTAGCTGTGGGCGTAGAGGTTGTCTACAGGCGTTGTCTTCAGGCAGAGGTTTGGAGAATCTGATTCAGTCGATAACGGGAGAAAAACTGTCCTGCGAAGAGATACTTCTGAGAGCACAGAACGGAATTGAACCGTACCTCAAGGTGGCTTTGCATGGTGCACAGGTTTTGGCAAGAACTTTGACCAACATCGTCGATGCGCTTGATTTACAGACCCTTGTGCTCGGTGGTGGACTGACAAAGAACGAGTTTTATGTCGGCAAAGTGCTGAAGTACATTCAGCAGAACTATTATCGTCCGCCGGGCAAAGTGGTCTCGTTGGAACTTTCTAAGGTTGAGCCAAATCCGGGCGTCGTAGGTGTGTTGCTGATGGCTCGCGAAATCTTCAAGGGGATAAAAGGTGACATTGGTCGGTAAGTTTTTTGAATTGATGAAGATATTTCAAGCCGGGAAAATCACGCTCAACGAAACTTCCGTCTGTACGTTATCAGAGAAAGGATCGTTCAACTGGAAAAGTTCGTTGGAGGGATAGAAAAGATACTTGAAAAGATAACGCAGGAGTACTCAATGGATCTGACCGAGTAGTTTGAAGCTCGGACCAGAGATAAATTGTTCATCTTAGTGAGCCGAGTCCACAGAGTGGTTCTGATTAAATCCATAAACGGAGGTGTTCAAATTCTATGGACATTGACGAATACAAAAAGAAGATCCAGAAGGTGTACTCAAAACTTACCAAGAGCCAAAGAAAGATCGCTGAGTTCATCATTGACAATCCGTCCAAGATCACGTTGATGAGTGCCGATCAACTTGCTAAAGCGTCTGGTGTTGGCGAGGCGACTGTTATAAGATTTGCTCGCGCCCTTGGTTATCGTGGGTATTCTGATATGAAAGAAGAATTCCAGCGTGCGCTGGTTAACAATCTCACATCTTCTAAGAAGGTTGAAGAGAGTTTAAAGACAGTTTCATCTGAATCTGTACTTGAAGAACTCGTGAAGACGCACCAAGCAGTCTTTCAAAGTATGAACATATCAGGGATCACCAAGAGGCTGAAGAATGCCGCGAAAATCATCTCTGAAGGGAACGACGTCTATGTTTTCGGAGAAGGTGCCGCTCTGGTGCCTGCCTTAGAACTGTCTTTTTGGCTGAACAGGTTTGGCAAAAAAACCTGGTTGTTCAATACAACGGGTCGTTCTTTCTTTGAAAACATAGTGAACATACGTGAAAACGATGTTTCCATCGGCTTTGCTTACAGGAAGATCAATTTTGAGCTGAGAATACTGTTCTCGGAAACTCACAAGAGAGGAGGAAAGAACATACTGTTCACAGACAAGCCACTGAGTCAGCTGAGTGAGCTTGCAGACGAAATCATCGTCACAGATCGTGGAGGAATAGGTAGCTATCGTTCGATGGCCATACCTGTCATCATGTCTGACGCTCTGCTTTTTGAGTTTGCTGCCATCAATGGGGCGAGCCTCGAGAACCTCAGAAACCTCGAAAGGATCCGCAAAGAGTATGGCTTTGAGTGATCTTGAACGATTTAAGACCAATAAGAACCGTTTTGAATCATCGTTTTCACAAAAGACCTCCTCTCTCGAGATGCGTTACAACCAGTCTTGACCGTTTCCGATGGTCCGCTCTACCCTACCCCTTCGTGGGTTCACGATGGCTTGATGCCGGTTGAAAGCGTGGGGTGGGCAACCTTTGCTCGCTTGCAAGCTTTACCAAGTCGTAATTAAAGTCAACAATCATGCAAAGTGACAATGTTAGTATTTTTCTGGAGATTGAGCATTTTTTCACAAAAGGAGGTGTGGTGCATGGCGAAGTATCAGGTTACGAAGACGCTGGATGTCAGAGGAGAAGTTTGCCCGGTGCCCGATGTTGAGACCAAGAGGGCTCTGCAGAGCATGAAGCCTGGCGAGATCCTCGAGGTGTGGATCGATTATCCGATGTCGAAAGAAAGAATCCCGGAGACTGTGAAAAAACTCGGGCACGAGGTTCTGGAAATCGAAGAAGTTGGTCCGAGCGAATGGAAGATCTACATCAAGGTGAAGTGAGGAGGTGCAGACGTCATGGTCTGGACGGGACTAATAATCGGAATCATATTCGGTGTAATTCTTCAGCGCGGTAGGATCTGCTTCAATTCGGCTTTCAGAGATGTTCTGATCTTCAAAGACAACTACCTGATGAGGCTCGCTGCCCTGACCCTCGCTCTTGAATCCATCACGCTTTTGATCTTCGCTCAGGCTGGCTTCATAGCGCTCGCTCCCAAGCCGCTGAACTGGCTGAGCAACATCGTTGGTGGATACATCTTCGGACTTGGAATGGTTCTTGCCGGTGGCTGTGCGTCCGGTGTTACCTACCGTTCTGGTGAAGGTATGACGACGGCATGGCTCGCGGCCCTGGCCTACGCTTTGACAGCGCGCGCCACGCAAGGTGGTCTGTTCTCGAACTGGTTGAAATGGGTGAACCAGTACAGCATAACGATCGACAGCACAAATCCAGTGTACGCTAAGAAGATAGGTCCAACCATCGCGACCGTTCTCGGAATCAATCCGTGGATCGTCACGATAATCTTCGCCGCGCTCCTGATCTGGTACGCCTTCGGCGTGAAGAACAAATCTGAAAGACCTTCCAAGCTGAATTGGATCGCTGCTGCAGTTCTCATAGCAATACTCGCGCCCATAGCCTGGTGGACGAGTGCGAAGACGGGAAGGAACTACGGTCTTGGGATCACCGGCGGATGGATCAACCTGATCTCGGTCTACACAACCAACGCGAAGCTGAGCTGGGAAGGCGCCGAGATCATTGGAATAATCATCGGTGCTGCCATATCTGCCGTTGCGGGCAAGGAGTTCAAACTGAGAATGCCGAAGAACCCATTGACCTACATACAGGTGCTCGTTGGAGGATTCCTGATGGGCTTTGGTGCCGTGACAGCTGGTGGGTGCAACATAGGTCACTTCCTGACCGGTGTTCCAACGCTGGCGATCTCTTCGATAGTCGCGTCCATTTTCTTCATCCTCGGAAACTGGACGATGGCCTGGATAATGTTTGGAAGACAGAAATGATCTAAGAGGAGGAAAAACCATGAAGATAGGGATCCAGGTGATGGTGCCGCCTTACACGTACGAAGATCTCGACACCGCGATGAAGATTGCCGAGGCGGCGCTGGAGAAAGGACACGAAGTGACATTGTTTCTCTTTGCAGACTCTGTCATTTGTACCAACAAGAACATCAAGCCGTTGAGGATAGACCGAAACATTCCGCAGAAGCTGATAGAGATGATGAAGAAAGGCAAATTCGAAGTTCACATCTGCGGTATATGCATGGACTACAGGGGTATAACACCGGACATGATAATAGAAGGCTCGAAGCCAAGCGGCCTGCCTGAACTTGCAAACCTTCTCGCCACCTGCGACAGGTTCATAAACCTTATGGCTTGAGGTGAGACCATGAAGAAGCTGCTGTTCGTGGCATATCAATCACCGGTTGGGAGCATCTGGGTCAACGAAGCGTTCAGAACCGCGTTTGGAATGTATGGGGAAGACTTGGAGCCGAGCGTGCTTTTGATCGAGGAAGCTTCTGTGGCACTCTCGAAAAACACGAAACCTGAAAGGCTCGGTCTGCTGCCGCTGTCGATCTGCCATAAGTACATCAAGAACTACGGAACGAAGGTTTACGTAGTAAAACAGCACCTTGAGAAGTACAGGGTGAAGGAGCTGGATGAGAACTTCGGAGCACAAATAATAGACGAATCCAACTTGTCTGAGTTCTTGCACAGCTTCGACTACGTTATCTTCATGTGAGGTGACGCAGGATGGCTTTGATACTCGTCAAGTACGGAACGGATCATCCCGTTGAGCAGCTCAAAATAAAATCTGCAAAAGCCGAAGACAAGATCGTGCTCATACAGAACGGCGTCTACTGGGCTTTGAAAGACATCGAAACGCCTGCAAAAGTCTACGCGATCAAGGACGATTTCCTCGCGAGGGGATACTCTGAAGAAGATACGAAAGTGAGTCTGATCAGCTACAGCGAGTTCATAGACCTTCTCGAAAGTGAGGAAAAGTTCATAGGGTGAAGCTGGTAAAATAAAGTTATGAACAAGACAGGCCGCGGGTCAACCGCGGCCTTTGTAAAAGGTGAGGTTTCGTGAAGCGTAGAAAAAGTGTGTTGAATCTTTTCAAGATTCTGTCCAACCAGACACGGCTCGACATCCTCATGCTTCTGAGGGACAGTTGTCTCACAGCTTCCGAGGTGGCTGAGAAACTCAAAATCGATCTCTCAACGGCTTTCAGATATTTGAACCAGATGGTTGAAAACGGAATACTCAACGTTGTTAAAACCCCCAGCGGGGACAGATACGATTTCTCTTCCGTTCGCGTGCTCAGGATGCTCGAAGAGGCTGTGGGGCTGGTGTACGAAGATGGAGAAGATCTCAAGCTGCAGAGTCACAAGGTCGATGAATCAACGCAGCTGGAAAAGTGTCTGGACGCGCGTGGTCAGATGTGTCCCGTGCCAGAGATCATGACCAAAAAAGAACTGGAAAAACTTCAACCTGGAGAAACGTTGATCGTGCTGTGCGATTATCCACTCTCAGCAGAAAGGATCGTCAGCTTCGCGTTGAGAAACGGTTACAGGGTGAACGTTGAAAAGTTCGGGCCAGTCACGAAGATCTACATATCCCTGCCAGAGGACAGTTAGAAAGGTTCAACCGTTTCGGAGTGAATTGCCGCAGGCTGATGATTTCAGCCGATACGGTAAGAACCTGGATCTAAAAAGCCCCGTACCTCGATACGGTGAGTTTTCCACAACCCTGATCTGACACACTGACGTTTCGTTGTTGGAGAACGACATGCATTGTCCTCGAAGGCCTGTATGATTCCTGTGTGATAGAATGAAAAGTGAGGATCTGAGTGATCTCACACCTCGCAGTTATAGCCTCGTTTGTTTTTACATATTTGTGGGGGATAGGTTTGATCGAAAGTTTTATTTTCATATCACCGTGCACGGATGCCTTCATCGATAATCCAGCTGAAAGACTCCACGGAGCCTTAATAAAGACAATAGCGAGTAAGTTCTCGATCGACAGGATTCACGGGCCGTCTCGCGATCGTTTCTCTTTATCTCTCATCTACGATCTTTCCCTCGCTTCTGTCAGGCATTTCAAGAAGGGTGAAACTTATTTCTTCAGGATTACCTCGATGTCTGATGACATTCACATATGTTTCGTCAAACAGCTTGCACTCAATCCGAAATTGAAACTGCAGGATGTGGATTTCGAAGTCCTCGAAGTTCGAACGGCTACAAAGTTCAGCTTTGACGAATCGAGTATGGACACAATTTATTTCATCTCACCAACGACTTTCAGAATTTCCAAGAATCAAAACCTTCCTTTGCCTGATCCAGAGAGAATCGCCAGAAATTTGTCGAACCTGCTGGGGGTTGCTGTGGACTTACCACCACTGAAGGAAGCGTGCATCAAGACCAAAGCGGTGAACTTTGCGAAACACGTTGTTATCGGTTTCACAGGTTACGTACGCTTCGACAAACCACTCCGCGAGCTTCATTTGTTCCACTTTGCGGGGATCGGTTATTCCACCGCCAGAGGCCTCGGTTCAGTCATTGTCAGGGGTGTGGTGCCACTGGATGAAGAAGTTTCCAGACGACACCAGAGGTTCATAAACCATGAAACGAAGAGATGTAGAGAATAAGATCAATCGTATTTACAGGATCATGAGCAAGTTGATGAAAGGCACAAAGGTCCACACACGACAACTCGCCGAGGAGTTGAACGTGACGGTTCGCACAGTCGAAAGGTACATCGAGGAGATGAAGATGGCGGGTATACCCGTGGTTAATCGTCGTGGGGTTGTCGAGTTGCAGAAAGACTTCGTTGTGGACCATGACTATACGCTATCGCTTACAGCGAGGCAGAAAAAGATACTCCTACTGATCGTGGAGTTGGCGAAGAAATATTTTGGTTCTCTCTACTTCGATGATTTGAAGGAAATAGAACTGAAAATTCGCGACTCGCTACAGCTGGATAGCTTCTTCTGGAAGTATGCAACGAGGATCGACTATTATTACCTTCTGAATCCGAAGTCTGAATTCGTAGATCGAAACATCATCGAAGCTCTGGAGGAAGCGATGGAGCGTCGCTACGTCGTTTCTTTCACCTACAGACATCCGATCCTGGGATGGAGGAGCTATATTGTCGAACCATACAGGTTCGTATTCACCGACGAGCATTGGTATTTGTTCTGCCGAGAAGCCTCGAGAAACTTCGAGTTACTTCTGCGTGTGTCACGCATACATCCGCCGGTGCAGGCCACGGGCAAGATTTTTTCAATGCCCACGACTCGCGAGATAGAGTCTAAGCTTTCTAAGGTCTGGGGTACGCACTTTTCGAACAACAGCTATCAGATCGAAGTTTGGTTCTCAAAGAAGGTCGCAAACAAAGTGCGAGAAACCATCAGACATGAAACTCAACGGGTTCAGGAACTTGAAGACGGATCTCTGATCTATTCTGTGAACATTTGTGGATACAGAGAATTCATCTCGTGGGTTCTGTCGTGGGGAGCGGAGGCCAAACTGTTATCACCAGAGTGGATGAGAAAAAAGGTGATCGACGAAATAGACCGTATGAAAGCCATTTACGCTCAAGACGACAGACATTAGTCGTTTTGAGAATACCATTTGCGGATTGATTATATTCCTTGTTGAAAATGGGGGGACTGAAAGATGGCGGAACAAGATAGGGAAGGAATGGTTAAAGCCATACTGAACGTAAAGAATTTCTATGGGTCTCGATATCACACGAGCGGACCAAAGGCCGGAAGATCTTTTGCCGATCACTTCGTGAACGTGGCTCTTGTGAGTTACCAGCTGGCAAAACTGTGTGAAAGTCTGGGGATACTTTCCCCTGAGCACGTGAAGCTTTCGTTCTACGCCGGATTGATCCACGACACAAACAAGATCTTCGAAAGTACCTTGAGGCAGAGTGCAGACCTGGAAAGTATAAGGCAAATTCTTGAAAGACTCGACGTCAATGACGAGGATGTTCGCCGCGATGAGAGTCTGAAAATTCTGCAGGCCTGTGTCGGTCTTCATCAAACGAGTGGACTCAGCGGGATGGAACTTCTTTTCAACAAGGGTGTTTTTGACGAAAAAGTGAAGATCCTGACGAGGATCGTCAAGTTCGCAGACAAGTTCGACAACTTCAAGGACGCCGATCTGTCGATCGATGATAGCTTGAAAGCATCGTGCGAAATAGTCCTCGAAGAACTAAGCGAATTGACGAATAAAAAATTTCAGTTCACACACCTGTTCTACTTCAAGCTCAAAGAGTACAGAGGGGCTCTGACCGAAATCATCTACGAAGTGATGAACAGGTTGCTGGAAGAAAAATTCGAAATGGTCGCCATCGCGCGGTTTCCAAATGGAACCGTTTATCTGTCAAAACGCAGAGTGACTTTCGATGAACAGAGTTACAAGCAGTTTGTTGACGAACTTTCGGATGAGATTCTCAACGATTCCCCCTTTGCGAACGCTGTTGCCGATGCGGCAGCGACCTTCTCACAAACTGGCGTCAGGTTCTCAGACAGCGCTTTTGAACTGGACTGGCGAAGTTTGTTGAGCAGAATTTTATCTGTATCGAGGAAATCCAAATACGAAGCGAGCGCAGTTTTCGTGGATGGCTTGAGAAAGCTGTTCGATAAGCTCAAAGAGGGATTGTCTGAAAAGAGTGAAGAATACAGAAAAGCTCGTGCCATGTTCAAGGAAATTATTGGCGTCGATCCTGATGAGCTACCGAGGTCGGGGAAACTCGAGGCTATCTATTCCAAGATATCCGAAAAGATTTCCATCGAGAATGACCAGCTGGATGAAATTGTGCAAAAGTTAATGTCGCTGGAAGAAGTGTACAGAACTTTCCAGAGTAAACAGAAGAGTCCAACGCTCCAAGCCGTGATGAGAGAATACCTTGAATCGACGCTCGAGCTGAACGGTTTCTGGTTACCAAGATCCGAGATATTCAAAAATGCATTTGCACACTACGGAAGATACGAAACAACCTGCTCCGTGTGTGGAATGAGTGCGGAAAAGGATCGCATAATCGAGATCAGATCAGCAGAAAGTCCCGATCTGAAAGTTCAGTATTTCACGAACAGGCTCACCGCCCACGCGAAAAAGGAACCTCGAAGGATGGTTTGTCAGTTCTGCAGGTTACAGTTTCTGGCAACGAAGGTAAAGCTACCCTTCAGCAGTGAAAAGGAAGTTCTGTTCATTTTGATTCCGTCCAATTTCTACCCACAGGAGTTTCTCGAGATACTCAAGAAAAGCCACGATGAACTACAGAATGCGCCCTCAAAAGGAACGCGCGCAAAGATCCCGCAGAACATCATGAACCTCATCTACGGACCAGCCGGAACTTCCAAAAAACTTCCACACACCGTTTTCGGCAACATGACGTACTTTTCTTTCACTTCCTCGGCGGCAGATAGCTGGCAAAAACTCGCCACTCTGGCGACTTTACACGCTGTCAGGATCGTTCGGAACCTGCCGGTCAGGGTACTCGTCACCACGGACGTGCTGCTTTTACAGGATGACATCGAATTCAGTTCCGACGTGTACATCAAAGATTTACCGGCGGTTGCGCAGAAGATTCTGGAAAGTTCTTCAAGTATGGATATGTGGGCTCAATTCGCTGAATATCTCGATGATGGCAGAGTTCTTGAAAACTTCTTTGAATTTGTAAAACAGCCATCGAACATCGATAGAGCCGCGCTGGTCGGCAGGCTGTGGGGAGAAACGATCAGGAACGATGTCGCGTTCAATCTGTTCAGGATATTCGGGGGTGATGAAATGAGAGAGATCCAGGAGATGGCAAAACTTGCAAGAAATTGGGCCCATCGGAGGACTAACAGTCCGAAGGTGAGTGATCATCAGTACCTGAAGCCCTTCACGGACGCTTTCTCAGCCGTGAGGAAGTTCGATCCGAAGCTGGGCGAAGACGAAAAAGTCCTCGAAGCGCTCCTGTTGGAATCCGTTTCAAGGTCCCTACCAGAAAACGCGGGTATCGATCAGGCAAAAGCCTTTGTTGACGAGTTTCTAAACTTTCTCAAAACTATCGGGAATGGTGATCTCTTGAGAGGGAGGGAGATACTCATCGCCGATTTTTCCAAGTACAAGAACGTGTTTCTGGGGAACGTCAGGCTGATTTCGCTTGAGAGGAAAGTTCAAGGCGAAAAATCCGGTGAGGAGGGTGAGCCAGATGGTTCTGAAAAGTCCAGTAGCTGAGAAACTGAGACGTTTCTTTGTCGAGGAGGAATTTCCAGTCAAACCAGAATCTCGCTTTGTCAGCGTCGTTGTGTTGAGAAAATCAGAATCCGAACTCATTCTTCGAACCGATGAAGGCATCAGCAAAGAGCTGACGTACATGGGATTCGTGGACAACAACATCAAGGCTCGAGTTGTGTTCTCCAAGAGGAAGGTCGTGGCGCCGGAGAGGAGAACGGGAAGAGAGTTCTTAAGGTTTTACGGGTTGTTCGATGAGGACTGTTCAATCAACGGACAGATGTGCGGAAAGTGTGTGGATTGCCAGCTGTACGGTTTTGCCGCGGCTGAGAAAGGAGGCACGTCGAAAGGTAGCCTGAAATCAAGAGTCTTGTCCGACACGGCCTATTCCGTTCTTCCAGCGTCGGAGATAACGGAGATTCTCACGATCAATGCCTTGAGCGAGTTGGGCACTATGACTGAATTCACCGGGCAGGGATTGGAAATGCGAGAGAGCCTCGCGAGCGTGGAGTGTATCAAACCTGAAACGCATTTTGTCGATGTAGAAACTCTCAGAGACGTTCGTGAAGAAGAGTTCGTCTACTGTTTAGGCAACATTCTGAGAACGACGAGGTACGGTGCTGTCACTTCAAGGATCGGTAAGGTGAAAAACGAAATAGTCGCGATCATAGGTTCCGACGCAGAGCTACTCAGCTCCCTGCAACTGACGAAGGCTGTCTGGGACAAACTTGATGCATCAATGAAACAGCACCCTCTATCCCACGATATGGTGAAGGATACACTTTTGAAATGCGTTGAGGAATCCTTAAAAGCTGCACCGGCAACTGTACAGATCGTAAAGGAACAGGAACTTGAAGAGCTGCTTCAGGAAATACGTGAGATTTATGCAAATCCTGTTGATAAGGGATTTGTGAATGCTCTGAAAAACTTAAAGAAACTTCCAATTTGATACCGAAGCGAGATGATCCGCGATGTACCTTTATGGATGTGTTTTAACAACGCATGAGGAACTTTTCTTTGCCAGCAAGGAAGTTTCCTCGATGTTCGTGACGATTCCTTTCATAGGAAACTACGCCCTAGCTTACGCGCTTGGCTTTGCCCAGCAAAGCTACATTGGATTCGATACCCCTCGCTACCAGAAAGACTTGAATGGTGTTAAAGCTTACGTGTTTCCCGCGAAATTCGTGGAGTACAACTGGACAACCACGAGTTTCAACTCGATAGGTGAAGGATTCTTCCTCAGCATGAAAGAAAATGTGGTGGTCGATGCAACTGTTCTGCGAGAATATGCTGATGCTGGGAAAGGTCCCAGACCACGCAATTCTCCGCAAATCGGGCAGTTCAAAATGATCGCACCGGAAAGTGTGGCAATCTTTTACGTTCTCGCACCCGAGAAAATCGCGTTTCCTAAGTTCATACGGCTTGGCAAACTGATGAGTAAATGTGAGCTGAGCGTTGAAATGCTGGAAGCAGAAGAGCGTGAAGGTGAATTCGTGTGCCAGCATCCCATAAATCCGATCGATTTGTCGAGTTCGTACGATCTGCTCAGCTACGAGGTCATTTCCATGAAACCTGTTCCATTGATCGAAAACGTGAAAATGCGCGGTAAATACCTGGAGGTTCGAACGCTTATTGAACAGAACATAAAGCAGACAGTGTTTCTGCCAAGCCAAGTCTGTTATTTCGCATCGGGGAGTGGTTAGCACTGAAACAGTTGATGGGTTATTCGGTGCCAGTACTGGAGGAAGATGGGAGAACGTGGGTAGACCACCAGGTTAGAACATACAGAGAGTTGGAAAACAGCGACGTGGTCATAAACGTCTATCCAACAGGAACTGGTAAAACGCTGGCAGTGTTGAACGCCATCAGAAAGCTGAACATCGACAGGGTGCTCATCATCGCTCCGGTGAACGAATTGATAAACCAGTACGAAGCAACTGTGGAACGATTCGTGCAGGAACACAAGCTTGGACACAAAGTTTTTGTTGTGACCTCGCAGAGCCTTGAGGAAATGGATAGTTCATCACACTCTCGCGCCCTTAGATCGATCCTCCTGGCAGAAAGAGCCATAGCCATCACGAACCCCGACATAGTCTTCTACGTTCTTCTTCAAAGGTACGGTGCGAGAGTGCGATCTAGAGATCTGCTTGTGAAGCTGTTCGAATTCCCTCAGCTTGTTGTGTTCGACGAATTTCATGTCTACGATCCCGGCAGACTGTTCTTTGCGTTCGCCTTGATCGCAACTTCCTGTTACTTTAACCTGAGGCAGAAGTACATCTTCATGACGGCGACGCCCAGCAGACACGTGGATAACGCTTTTACTAAGCTGGGGCTAAGGGTGAGCCGAGTTGGGTTAGAAGAAAACAGTTCGCAAGATTTCAAACCGGCTGCTTCACCCGTGTACGTCGAGCTCGTGCGGGGCTTTGGGAAACTTGACGAACACATGGACCTAATCCTGCAGATCGTCAAAGAACACGCCGACAAAGACATTCTGATCGTGTCCGATTCGCTCTCTCGTCTCGCAAAACTCGCACACTATTTGAGAAACAATGGAATCGAGTTTGGAATGGTGACCGGTCCAATGGCGCGTGAAGAGAGGATCACGGCTCTGCGTAAAAGGTTGATGCTCGCCACAACGACCATAGACGTTGGGTACGAAATCAGCAGGCCAGAAAAGGATCGTCAAGGGTTAGACATCGTTATTTTTGAAGCATCGACGGCAGAAGATATAGTGCAGAGACTCGGGCGTGTGGGCAGGGTCCTAGGCAAGAACCGCGCGGACGTCCCTGCCTACGCGTACATGTTCGTTCCTGCGAGGATTTTCTCGGCTGTTCAGAAGATACTTGAGGAATCAAACGACAGGTTAGAGTTTGCCAGAAACGTTCAGAGCAAGCTGTCCTCATCTGTCGAAAACTTGAAAAGAGAGTACCTGGGACCTCAGGGGTTGGTCCTGGCATTTTACGAAGATTTCTTCACGTGCCTCTTTCCGAAGGATCACAAAGATCTCTTAAGAGAGTATTTCCAGCTGCTCGAATCTCTGTTTGGCCTTGAAAGGAACTTTCTCAGTCGGCATTCGAGGAGGATCGAACTGGATTTTTACTACTTCGCAAAAAGTTTGTTGGATGATGAATCTGAGATTGCCGGACATGTTCTGGAAAGATCACCGCAGTTGCGTGAAAAGATCGGAACGCTCTATCAGGGCGATGAGTTGATGAGAGCGTGTGCTGTGTACAGAAAATTCGTGGAAAAGTTCATCCTGAGTTTCAGAAGTGAGTTCACACAAAAGGTATACGTTGTTGATCCAAAAAAATTCTGTGGTACGGAGCGCTTCGTCTACGATAAATTCTTCATTCTAACGCGATACAAGGTGAGAAAGCTGGAGAAAAGCGTCATACCTGCTGATGTGAGAGGAATCGTCAACGAAGCGTACGAACTTCTGGAACCTCTTGAAAAACCACAAAAAATTCATTTGAGTATCATGACCAGATCAGAAAAGAAATTCTTCATACCAACCAAGGTGGAGTCACAGATGTTTGACATGAAGGCTTTAGAACTCGACGGTCTACCTGTCTACCGTCTTATTCCAGAGGAAGAAAGCGAATGCTTCTTCATGGACCTTGCTGTGAGAGAAGCTGAAATCAACGGATGGAAAGAGAAGGTTGTCATAGGAACCGACGCGATAAAAGCTGCCAGCTATCTTTCCGAGAAACCCTGGGAATGTGACCTTTTTCCCCAGTGAGGCGATTTCAAATGGAAGAAATTCCGGTATCTGCCGTAAACGCTTATTTATACTGTCCGTACAGGTGTTACATAGAATACGTGAAGGGCCAGTTCGTGACGAACGCACACGTTGAAGAAGGACGTTTCCTGTCCCAGAAGCTCGAGAAGAAAGTGCAGACCAAGGATTACAAGAAAAGGCCTCAGGTTTTCGTTCAATCGCGAAAGTATGGACTTTACGGAACCATAGACCAGACTGTCGTCAAGCAGGACAAGATTGTGATCGTCGAGACGAAAAAGGGTGCCACGGATCGACCGTATGAAAACGACGTTCTGCAGCTTTTGGCTTACATGGTCTGCTGCTCGGAAAGTTTCGAGGTCGAGCTTGAAAAAGTAAGTGGCAAATTGGTGTATCTCGGTTCTCAAAAGACTTTCGAAATTCTTCCAAACGACGAACTGTTGGAGAAATTACGCTCTGTTGTTGAATCCATAAGAAGCCTTTCGAGTAACCCACCTAAGCCACAGTATTCTCGAAAAAGATGCGATCCATGTTCGTTGATCAACATATGCATGCCCGAAAAGAATCAAGGTGAAGAGAACGTACAGCGAAAGATCATGCCGACCAACCGGCTAACACAGCCATTGTTTGTCTGCACACAGGGAGCCTACATAGGCAAGATGGGAGAAAGCGTGCAGGTAACCTACGCGGGAGAGGAACTGTTGAGGTTGCATAAGTCTCTCTTGAACGCGCTCTATCTGTTTGGAAACGTTCAGGTGTCAACGCATGCGTTGAAAATGCTTGCAGAATCCGAAATTCCAATCGTTTTCAGCGACACGGCAGGACGTTTTTCGTTCCTGTGCTTTTCGGGGAGTTCGAAGAATATCAACCTGAGACTCAAACAGTATGAAACCAGACAGGATCCTGAAAGAAGGTTGAAAATCGCAAAACAGATCGTACTTGGTAAGCTGAAGAATCAACTGTTCGTCCTGAGAAGAAAGTCTCTGATCGATGGTTCGAGGATGAAAAGATTTAAAGAGTTGCTGCGGAGTGTTGAGTCATGCCGAAGCATCGAGGAACTCATGGGTGTGGAAGGACTGTTCGCAAGTGAATATTTTGACGCTTACTCCAAGGCTTTTGACGATTCCTGGAAGTTCGTCAACAGGAACAAAAGGCCCCCTACTGATCCGATAAACGCGTTGCTGAGCTTTGGGTACATGATGCTTCACGGTACGGTACTCACAGCGGTGCTGGGTGTGGGTTTCGATCCTCTCATAGGCGTTCTTCACAATCATCATTACGGAAGGTTTTCACTCGCGCTCGACTTGATGGAAGAGTTTCGTCCCATCCTTGTGGATCAACTTGTGCTTTCTCTGGTGAACCTCGGACAGATCAAATTTTCAGATTTTGTTGAGAATTTAGAAGGTTCTTACACACTCACTGATAAGGGCCTCAAGAAATTCGTGCAGGCTTATAAAGAGAAGCTCGAAACAAAGCATTATCACCCGTTGTTGAAAATGTCGGTCGAGTACGCCAGAATTATTGAGGCGCAAGCACGGGTCTTTGAAAAGTGCATACTTGGTGAGATCAGCACTTACGTTCCTTTCACGGTGACAAAATGAACGATCACAGAGAGGCCTACATAGTTACGTACGACGTCTCACAGGACAAACTGCGAAACAAGGTTGAGAAGATCATTAAAGAATACGGAGTGCGCGTGCAGTACAGTTGTTTCTACTGTCCTGTTGAAAAGAGGGTTCTGCTGCAAGTTTTGATGAGGTTAGAGAAGATCATAGACAAAAAGACAGATTCTGTGATTGCAGTTCCACTCGAAAAAGATTGGGAAAAGTACGTGATAGGTACGCTGAGAAACGATCCTAATTTTGAGATTAAGAGGGTGATCTGAGCCACGCAGACCTTCTTTTTCTGAATGACCGCCGTCCTTTGCGTGCGGTTGTTAAGGCTTTCCAGAAGCTCAATCGAAAGACACCGGTTTCTGATAGCCGTATTCTATACAATGTATTAGAAAGAATGTCTGCGAAAAAGTACTTCTGGAATCATCATAGGAAAATAATTCTTATCGCCCGGTGCCTCAAAACCAAATTCCGTAGAACGGAATTGAAAGCGTAAAACTTCGGGCGCCTGTTGCGAATCGCTTCAAGGCCTCAAAACCAAATTCCGTAGAACGGAATTGAAAGATCGAGGATATTTGTGGTAGTAGGCTAGGGCAGATTACAGAGCCTCAAAACCAAATTCCGTAGAACGGAATTGAAAGTCTTCGTACGGCATCTGATTGAAGCGATGAAACTCCGGCCTCAAAACCAAATTCCGTAGAACGGAATTGAAAGATTCGATTTTACCAGGAAATCCGCAAGATCACAGAGATGCCTCAAAACCAAATTCCGTAGAACGGAATTGAAAGGAAAATCCTCCTGCGAAAACTCTGTTGCCTCTTCCATGCCTCAAAACCAAATTCCGTAGAACGGAATTGAAAGGGGAATTTGATAGGAATCGAGGAGAGAGAGGACAAGACGGCCTCAAAACCAAATTCCGTAGAACGGAATTGAAAGTTCGCGACTGTAGGTGCTTTCATGCCTTATGCAAGGCCTCAAAACCAAATTCCGTAGAACGGAATTGAAAGTGGAACCAAGAAACGCCCCGACGGAAGGTGGATTACCGAGCCTCAAAACCAAATTCCGTAGAACGGAATTGAAAGATTTCCTCGTCCTTGTCATAAATTTGCACAAAAAGTTCAGGCCTCAAAACCAAATTCCGTAGAACGGAATTGAAAGTCCAATTAGTTTCGCCCGTGATGAGGCGTATTAAGGGCCTCAAAACCAAATTCCGTAGAACGGAATTGAAAGGAGGATCTTAGTTGCTAAGCTGTCTGCTGTTTGCTTGCCTCAAAACCAAATTCCGTAGAACGGAATTGAAAGTCGTATCCCGTCCGGCCGAGTACGGGCACAGGCACGGTGCCTCAAAACCAAATTCCGTAGAACGGAATTGAAAGGAACCTGGAACCCGTTTTCCGCGCCTTATAAGCCAAAATGCCTCAAAACCAAATTCCGTAGAACGGAATTGAAAGCAATTGCTCGAAAACCTAGCAGAACAAGACAAGACATATTGCCTCAAAACCAAATTCCGTAGAACGGAATTGAAAGAAAGCACTCAGGAGCTTGAGGAGCCGCGGGAAGACGAAGAGCCTCAAAACCAAATTCCGTAGAACGGAATTGAAAGCAAGCTGAAGGTTAACGGGACAGGCGAGGCAACCATTACGCCTCAAAACCAAATTCCGTAGAACGGAATTGAAAGTTGTATATTGGCTGGGAAGCCGAAAAGGCATAACTCATGCCTCAAAACCAAATTCCGTAGAACGGAATTGAAAGATTGCGAAGGCTGCCGCGGCTGTTGGAGCATTCCTATCGCGCCTCAAAACCAAATTCCGTAGAACGGAATTGAAAGGATTTCCGCCCACAACGTGTCCCGTGCGTTTGTTCCATGCCTCAAAACCAAATTCCGTAGAACGGAATTGAAAGTCAGCAAGAACGGTGAATCTGAATGATCCGAATTATTACGAGCCTCAAAACCAAATTCCGTAGAACGGAATTGAAAGATGCTTGCAGATGTCCAGCCCGACTTTTTGCCCTCCGGCCTCAAAACCAAATTCCGTAGAACGGAATTGAAAGGTATAGCACGTTGAATGCATTTGCTACGATGCTGAGCCTCAAAACCAAATTCCGTAGAACGGAATTGAAAGATGTATCTCTGCACCTCCTCAGGTGTCCAGGGTTGCTCGGCCTCAAAACCAAATTCCGTAGAACGGAATTGAAAGGGGGACGGTTGGGTAGTACTCCGCCCCCTCACTGTTCGTGCCTCAAAACCAAATTCCGTAGAACGGAATTGAAAGACAAGTGGGTAGGCCCATCGG
Organism: Thermotoga sp. Ku-13t; assembly: GCF_011057685.1. Taxonomy (NCBI): domain Bacteria; kingdom Thermotogati; phylum Thermotogota; class Thermotogae; order Thermotogales; family Thermotogaceae; genus Thermotoga; species Thermotoga sp. Ku-13t. Next base: position 120,579 of record NZ_LNFY01000009.1, read on the forward strand.
ACCGGAGGACGACAAAGCCTCAAAACCAAATTCCGTAGAACGGAATTGAAAGTCTACGGAAACTTGCTGGTCTTCTTGTGACACAGGAGGCCTCAAAACCAAATTCCGTAGAACGGAATTGAAAGTAGGATTAGCTCCGGACACTTGTTGCGCAGGTAGTTTTCTGCCTCAAAACCAAATTCCGTAGAACGGAATTGAAAGAACGAAACATTATTTTGATTCAGTCGACAGCAGCTCGGCCTCAAAACCAAATTCCGTAGAACGGAATTGAAAGAGTTCTTTTGCCTCAGGGTCAATCTCCAGCACTTGTGCCTCAAAACCAAATTCCGTAGAACGGAATTGAAAGACTGATAGGTTGGAAGGAGACGCTGGAAATGGCCGAGAGCCTCAAAACCAAATTCCGTAGAACGGAATTGAAAGCGAAATAGAGCTTGTAAATTTCCGCACTCAGGTTCTCTAGCCTCAAAACCAAATTCCGTAGAACGGAATTGAAAGAGGGAGACTGCGATGATTTTGCACTTGCTGCATGCCGGGCCTCAAAACCAAATTCCGTAGAACGGAATTGAAAGACCCTCTAGAGAGGCATTGTCGAGGGCATGGGCAGAAGAGTCCTTATCACCCTGTGAGGAATTTGAAAGGTGAGAAGTGGTGCGCGCACGTGTTGTGAAAACTGACTCTCAGGACCAGATTCAGTAAATCAAAATTGGAAGGAGCTCTGTTGGATCCTTCAATTCGATCGACAGCTTGATGAGGATAATCGCCCCTCTTGCAGGCGGTGCGATAATCCAGTTCTTAGGCCCAGCTTTTAAGGGGACCTTCGAGAGTGCGGCAATGATGATTTCTTTTTTGATCTTGATCTTTGCTTCTTCGCTGGCACAACCCGCGTTTCACAAAAATCCCTCTGGAAACCAGCCATGACTACGATGTACCGGGAGAAAGAACCAAGGGTAGGGAGTGTCAGCCTCTCACTCTGTCCAGATCGGCGCGCATGAAGAGGAGTAGATAATAAACCGGCTCGTCGCGACCTTCAATGTAGATCCAGCGGGACATCTTCAAAAACTCTTCGACATCGATCAGATTCTGCACGTGTTTTTCTGCTTCCTGCTGGGTACAGGGTTCTATGATCTGTTCGATTCTGGAAATCTTTGCATCCTTCAAACTGTTGAAGAACAGTTTGGCAAGGGACTTTGTGAGATCTTCGTTTTCAAATGGTTTTGAAACCTCAGGATGGAAGTAGGACTCTTCCACCACGATGGGGACTTCGTCGACGTATCTGAGCCGCTTGACCAAGAAGCATTCTTGAATGTTTTTCCATCTCGCAGCTCGAGACAGGTTCTCATCGAGTTCCACGTATCCTTTCTTGAGCAAAATGTTCTTGCTCACGAAGCCAAACGTTTCGAGCGCGTAGGAGAGGCTTATGAGTGGTTCGAAGCTGAAGGTGGGTCTGAACTTTCTGACGAACGTTCCAACGCCGTGGCGTTTCACCAAAAAACCTTCCGCGACCAGCGCGTCTATCGCGGCCCTGACGGTCGCCCTGCTTACGCCGTAGAGCTGCATGAGCTCGAACTCAGGTGGAATCTTTTCGTTGTCTTTCCATTCGCCCTTCAGTATCTTTTCCTTCAACTTTTCTGCAAGCTGTGCATAAAGCGGCACCGCGCTGCTCTTGTCGAGCAAGGCCTTTCACCTGGTTTCATTTTACCATGCGGGCTTTTACAGATCCAGCGCGAGCGTGCCACCAGGGTTCATGATGTTGTTCGGATCGAAGTGGCGCTTCAAGGCTCTGAACACTTCGAGCTGGTTTTTGCCTATGCACTTTTCAAGCCAGGGTGCGAAGAGCTTTCCCACACCGTGGTGGTGGCTCAACGAAGCGCCGCTCTCGACGATCTTGTCTATAATCTTCGCCTGGTAATCGACGAACTCCTGAATGCTTTCGAACTTGCCTATGAAGATGAAGTACAGATTCGTGCCCTGCGGATAAAAGTGGGAACAGTGGCTCATCACGATCGTTTTCGGTCTGGATTTGCACACCTCTCTAACTGTTCGCCAGACGTGTTCGACCTGGTCCCACGCCATGGCGCATTCGAGCGTGTCGATCAGTATTCCAAAATCGTTCAGATCGTCCCTCAGATACGGATCGGTGAACCTGCCCTTCTCCCACGCTTTCGCGACGTAGCCTGTGGTGTAGAACGCACCGTAAGATTTCGCGATTTTCTTTATGTTCCTCTTGACATTCTTCGCAAAATTTTTCTCACCCTGAGCCACGCCAAGCAGAAGGCATCTTTCCATGGGCCTGTAACCCATCGAGCTCACGAACTTGTCTATGACAGTGCCTTCGACTCCGTAGAGTTTGAACGCGATGTGTGTCTCTTCCGGATCTGAGAGCCTCATGATCGCGGGAAAACCGAAATTTGACTGCATGATCTCTCTGCACGCTTCGAGGGCGCTGTGAAAGTCTTTGAAGACAAAGCTGAACTTCTGATCATTTTCTGGCATGTATCTGAAGATCTTCAGCGTGACGGACACAAGAACTCCGAAAGCGCCCTCACTGCCTATCATGATCTGGTCGATCGAAGGTCCGATCGCCGCGCGTGGATATTCCTTAGTCTTTATCTCCCCGGCGGGAGTGACGTATTCCTGGCAGACCACCAGGTCCTCTATCTTGCCGTAGTAGGTGGAGTTTTGACCTGCCCCACGCGTCACGACCCAGCCGCCAACGGTGGAGTATTCGAAGGACTGTGGTAGATGACCACATGTGTAGCGATGTTTGGCTCCGAAATATTCTGGTGCTCTGTTCAGCTTTTCTTCAAGCGCAGGGCCGTAGATACCAGGTTCGACGGTGACGGTGCAATTGGTTTCGTTGAGTTTCAATATCCTGTTCATGTGTTTTGTCAAATCCAGGCTCACGCCGCCTCTGACGCACTCTGTTCCTCTCGTCACTCCAGAGCCCCCACCGCGTGGATAGATCGCTATTCTGTTGGCGTTGCAGTATTTGACGATCTGTACAACGTCTTGTTTGTCCCGTGGATAGATCACAAGGTCTGGAACGTTTTCTATGATTTTGTGTCTGAGCCTGAGCACATCGTACTGAGTCTTTCCGTAGCTCGCTTTGATCCTGCTGTAACTGTCCAGCGCGACGTTCTCCGGGCCGACGATCTTCTGGAAAGCTTCTATGTGCTTCGATTCGAGCCTGATGGGCAACTCCACGTCGACGGTTTCGAAACCCGTGTTTCTTGGTGAAGCGAGTTCTTCATCGGAAAGTTGAAGGGCTTCTCTCATGAGTTTGCACAATCTCTCGTTCGGGTGTTTGAAATATTTTGGATCGCCCCATCTGAAGATCGATCTGTAGCTTCCCTCAGGTGCAACTTCTTCTATCCACTTTGGACAGCTCACCGTTCTCACCTCACATCTCGGGATAGTTAGTTATTCTCTGCATGGCTTTGTAGAGTGGCCTGAGGCGTGGATAAAGCTTTTTGTAAACACTCTCGTAGAGTTTTTGATAGAGCGAAGATCTTTCAGGATCCGGCACGCATTCGTGGATGTATCTGACCATTTTCTTCGTCGTCTGTTCGAAGTCTTTGTAAAAGCCGAGTGCGTGGAAGCAAACGATCGCAGCGCCCAGACCTGCGGCTTCGTACACGTGCGTTCGAAGCACTTTTTTGTTCATGACATCGCTCAAGATTTGACAGACCAGGTTCGACCTTGAACCACCACCCGTGGCGACTACAGCTTTGATGGGTATCTTCGAGACCTTTTCGATTTTTTCCGATGCGTCCTTCAGAGCGTAGGCCAGGCCTTCAATGATCGATCTGTACAGATAGGCTCTGTTGTGCACGTCTCCGAATCCCACGATCGCCCCTCGCGCTTCGGGTTGTTTCAATCCCGCGCCCCAGTAAGGTTGAAGCACCAGCCCGAAACTGCCAGGTTGAGTCTGCAAGAGGAGCTCTTCGAGCACTTCTTCTGCGGATACGTTCTTTTCCTTCGCGATCTGGCACTCCGGCGCGGCGAACTGCTCTTTGAACCAGGTCACCATCCAGAAACCTCTGAATATCTCAACCTCCGGATTGAACTTGCCGGGGATCACGGCAGGATAAGACGGCATGAACTTGATGGGTTCGAGGTACTTGCTGCTGGTTATCTGCAGCGTGAGCGTGGTGCCAAGGCTGGCGCACGCCGTGGATTCATCGACGCACCCTGCCGCAAGAGTTTCACAGCCTTTGTCCGAGCCCGACGCGACCACAGGTGTTCCCTGCCTCAGGCCCGTGAGTTTCGCTGCCGTGTCTGTTAAACCACCGATGATCGTGCCTGGTGGCACCAGCTCTGGCAGTTTGTCTTTCTCTACTGGGAAGAGGTAGGGATGAAAGTCTGTTCTGGGATCTGCCCAGGTTTGTTTTTTGTAGTTGAACGGGATGTGGCCTATCTGGCTCGCGACGGAGTCGACGAACTTTCCAGAAAGTAAATAGTTGAACCAGCCCGAGAGGAGCAAAAACTTGTGGGTGTTTTTCCAGATCTCCGGTTCGTTCTGCCTGACCCAGTTCGCCTTGCACTTTTTGGCAGATATGATCGCCGCCTTCTCCATTCCGACGAGTTTGAAGCCGATCTTGAAATGCAGAGGAAGCTTGATGTCGTATTCAGCCATCCTCTGATCGAGCCACAGGATGGCGGGTCTGAGGGGTTTTCCGTCTTTATCAAGGAAAACACACGTGTCGCGCTGACTCGTCACGCTGATGGCGAGAACGTCTTCGACTTTGACTTTGCCTTTTTCGAGCAAAGTTCTGCAGGCCTTTGAGAGGGCAGATTCGTAAACGCTGAGATCCTGCTCCGCCCAGCCTGGTTTTGGTGAGACGTAGGGCTGAGGGTACTCCACCTTGCACATGTCGATGAGGTTTCCGTTCTCGTCGAAGGCCAGCGCCTTTAAACTCTGCGTACCGCAATCAATACTGAGCACGATTGACATTCACTTTCCCCCCAACAAGATTGTACGAGCTTGAGGTGGCTATGAGGTTGGCGTTCGTGTTTTCGATGTTCTCCACGATGATTTCCCCACGGCGCACGGGCTTGTCCAGCACGAGTTGTTTTATTCTTTCCATCACCTTTTCGAAGGATTCGAGTGGAATCTCTCTGTCCGTGCGAACCGGCAGGAGGGGTTTGAGAGGATCTTTTGTGAGGACGGTCGAGCACAGAATTCTCTTTGGATTGACGAGGTCCTGCTTTGCGAACTCGAGTCCTCTTTCGCAACCGTAACCTTTGAAGAGTGGACTTGAAGGATCGCCGTAAACTTCGACCTCGCAGCCTTTTGGACACACGATGCACACCAAGCTTTTGAACGGTTGTTCCTCCGAAGCAGGAGCGCTTCTGATCGAAAGCTTGAGCGGGGCTTCGTCGAACTGAGCGGCAACGTCGATGAACTCTACCTGCTGGGGTCGTAAGGTTTTGAACTTCTTCGAAGCGAGGATGCGCCCAGATTGAAGAACGTACAGCTCGGCACCGGAGAGTTTGCTTTTCACTCTGAAATAGATGCGGACTTTTCCTGAGTGAGGAAGGCTGAGTAGCTGTGGTACGCAGTAACTGAGTGAGGGATCGAGTTCGATCTGCATTCTCTTTTGGACCTTCAGATTGCCCCTGGCATACTCGCTGGCCCACCTGCCTGCTTCAAAGCCTGTCCAGGTGACGTAGTCGACGAGATCGTGCACGTGCAGAGAATTGCCACAGCTGAACACACCTTCCACGGTTCCCATCATGTACTGATCCACGATGGGCCCTCCGGTTCTCGGATCGAGTTCGAGCGAAAGTTTCTCCGCAGTTTCGTTTTCTGGGATCAACCCCACAGCCAGCAGCAGACCATCGCAATCGATCTGTTTCCCGGTGCCTGGGACGAATGAGAACTTTTCGTCGACCTTCACCACTTCGACTCTCTCAACCCGTCCGCTTCCAAAGACTTTGCTCACGGTGTGAGACAGGAAAAGGGGAATGTTGAAATCGTTCAGACACTGGGAGACGTTCCTCAGAAGACCAGAAACTTCAGATTTGATCTCGTAAACGCCGAGCACCTTTGAACCTTCCAGAGTCAATCTTCTCGCCATGATCAGACCGACATCCCCGCTGCCCAGAACGACGCAACGCTTGAAGGGTAAAAGTCCCATGACGTTCACGAACTTCTGTGCGGTGCCCGCTGTCATGATGCCCGCGGGCCTGTCTCCGTGTATGAAGATCTGTCTGGAAGTTCTTTCTCTGCAACCTGTCGCGAGCACGATGGATTTCGACGTGATCGTGAAGATACCGTGCGCGTTTTGAATAAGAAGTTCGAAGAATTTCTCTCTGCGCCGAACTTCGAGCAGGAAGGTGCTCAACAGAACTTCCACGCTGGTCTTTAAGAGTTCTTCGATGAAGATTTCCGCATACTCCGGGCCGGTGAGCCTTTTTCTGAAATGAATGATTCCAAAACCGTCATGGATGCACTGTTTGAGTATGCCTCCAAGCTCGGGTTCTCTTTCGATGAGCACCACGGTTGAGTTGTTCTTGCTCGCCGAGATCGCGGCGGCGAGTCCGGCCGGTCCGCCTCCTATCACTGCAACATCATAAATCATGCTCGATACCTCCCGGCCTGGTCCTGGCCACGAACAGTTCGGAACCCGGACCTTTTTTGGTGATTGATAGTGCGTCTGTGAACTGCTGGAGTATTTCCACCAGGAATGGTGTGCAGAAACCGCCCTGGCATCTGCCCATGCCGCAACGCGTGCGCCACTTTATGCCATCCAGCGTCGTGGCGGGTATCTCACCGTTCAGTGCCTGCAGCACTTCGCCTTTGGTCACATTTTCGCACCTGCAGATCACGATGCCGTAGGCGGGATTTTTCTCTATGATCTTCTGCTTTTCTTGTAGAGAAAGTTTTCTGAAGTTTGGCTCCTTCTTTCGGACAGGACAGAATTTTTCGTTGGGCACGATCTTCTTTTCTTTCTGCAACTTCTCGATGCACATGCTGGCAACGTCCATCGCGATGGCGGGGGCGCTGGTCAAACCTGGAGATTGGATGCCTGCAGCGTACACGAGGTTCTTGATCTTCTTCGAGGGTTCGACGATGAAGTCTTCCTCGTACGTCGCTGCCCTCGTTCCGGCGAAGTAGCTGATCACGTCGCTTTTCGAAAGCCCCTCCACTACGGCGTGCTTTTTGAACAATTCTTCCAGACCTTCGAGGCTCGTGCTGTAATCTTCTCTCTGTGGAACCTCGATCGCGGTGGGACCGAGCAAAAGATTTCCGTGCGCGGTGGGGATGAGCCCGCCGCCTTTCGTGACCGAACCGAGGTTCTTGAGCGAGATTCTCGAGATGGTCATCCGGCACAGGTGGGACCTTTTCTTGTCTATTATCGCCATCTCACCCTTGCGTGGATGGATCGTGAAGAACTCGTCGTTCGCGAGCGATGCCACGTGGTCTGCCCAGACGCCTGCCGCGTTCACAACGAGCTTTGGAAAGATCGTACCTCTGTTCGTCACGACAGCTTCTATCTTTTCATCTTCGACCACAAACGATTCGACGAAGGTGTTGAAGGAAAACCTTGCACCGTTCTGAACGGCGTTCTCGGCCAAAGCGAGTGTCATCTGGAAAGGATCCACCACACCGGCTTCCCACACCACGTAGGCCCAGGCGAAATTTCTCTTCAGATGAGGTTCCATTTCCAAAAGCTTCGACGCGGTCATGAACTGCGTTTCTCTGACTTTGTTCTGGTGTTCTCTGAGTTTGATGAAAGGTAGCAACAGGGCGTAGGCAGCGCTCGGAAAGAGCATCGCCAGGCCGTTTTTCCTGTATGGAAAATCGAGTTCGCGTGCGAGCTGTTCGATCAGATCCAGACCTTTTCTGTTGTAGTGGGCTTTCTTGCTTTTTGGATGCGGTGCGATGGGGGGATGCATCATGCCCGCGTTGTGGGAGCTCTGGTGGGACGCGATGTCCGATTCTTTGTCCACAACGAGGATGTCGAGTTTCCATCTGCTCAGTTCCCGCGCGATTGCACAGCCTATCACCCCGGCACCGATGATCAGCACGTCCACCCTTTTTCCATGAAGGCTCTCGTCACGAACGCTGGGAACCTTCGGCCCAACGATCTTCACACCCTCACACTCGATCTTGTTCACAACGCCTCTAAAACCGAATTTGGTAGCCTCTTTGCCTATGCTCACAACCTTGTCCCAGCTGTCCACCCTGCCGTAGAGAAAGAGGGCACCGTTCTTCTCCTCACAGTGGATGGGTGTGGAAAATTTCTTTGAAAGGTATCGCTCGATGTTTTTCACGCGTTGATCCCCCTGAGATACTGTTGTCCGTACATCCGTATGTTAGCATGTCATGGCGTCCTGATCAAGCGGTGAAAGAACGCGCAAGAACATGTGAGGGTGAGATACAAAGTGTAAGGGTGGGTGGAATCAGTGAAAACGAACGCTCATTTTAAATGGTGCGTTTTTTTATAGTGAGAGAGAACGGCTTTCTGAGGAACGATCCGTAGCGTTCATTTTTCGTAGCAGCCCACGTCGTAACTAGAGCGCTGGGGCCCCGGTCTGCCTTCCAGATCGTCGCATGGCGCGTTCGTTGGAGTTCCCCTGTCGATGGCAGGGCTTCTATCCCTCAAATGGTAATCTCCTTCTGAACTGCAGGCTGGTCTCACGAACAGTGGATCGCCGTACAGATTTCCACTTCCGAGCGTGGTGATGTTCGTTTCATCGTACGTTTGATCTCCCCATTCTAAAACGTAGGCACTGCTGGACGTGTAGGAAAGGTTGTGCTCAGCTATCAAATGCGCTCTCGCGCTGAGAAAAATTAGAGAGCTCGGGCCAACTTCATGGAACATGTTGCAGCGTTAGTTTGATTGGTATGTTCGGATAATCACACTGTGCGTACATCAGATAATTCTTATGTGGGACGGATCACACCCTACGATCCTCGTTTCTAACTTACCGTTTCGGATCCAGGAGATCTCTCAGGGCATCACCGAGAATGTTCAAACCCAGCACGATCAGTGCAATGATTGAACCTGGAAAAAGTGCCATCCAGGGCGCGGTGGTCAGGAACGCCGTGGCCTGGGCGACGAGCCCACCCAACGTTGGCTGTGGGGGAGGTACGCTGAGGCCGAGAAAACCGAGGGAAGCTTCGGTGAGAAAGGCCGTCGAGAGGTTCGTGGTGAAGGTGACGATCAGGATGGAGGAAACGTTTGGAAGGATATGAAGCAGCATGATCCTGAGATCACTCGAACCGAGCGTTTTTGAAGCCTTCACGAAGAGATTCTCTTTCACGGACAGGACCGAACCTCTCATCGTTCTGGCGAAGATCGGTGTGTAAACGATCGCTATGGCGATGATCAAGTTGAAGAGATTGTTCCCGAACAGGGCGACGATGAAGAGTGCGAGCACGAGCGTTGGGAACGCAAAGAAGCTGTCGCACACACGCATGATGAGAAGGTCCAAAATTCCTCCGTAGTAGCCAGAGATCAGGCCGAGTGCGGTTCCAAAGAAACAGGCTATCAAAGTCGAAGAGAACGCCACGACAACACTTTTCTGCACGCCGTAAACACAGCGCGAGTACATGTCCCTACCGAACTGGTCGGTTCCGAAGAAATGCTCCCTCGAAGGAGGTTTCAGGATGGATTCGTAATCCATTTCGAGCGGATCGTGCGTCGAGAAAAACTTTGGAAAGAAGGCCATCGATACGATGGTGAAGATCAACACGATCGCAACGACATTCAAAGGCTTTTTCAAGATCCTTCGCAGCACCTTCATGGTTCACTTCAACTCCACTCTCGGATCCAGCAAAGTGTAGACAAAGTCGATAAGGATATTCAGCGCCACGATCATGATGGCAACGAACAATACGATCGATTGCACCACAGGATAGTCCCTCTCGTTCACGGCTTGAAGGAGCAATCTTCCCAAACCAGGTAACGCGAAGAGGTTCTCTATGACGATCGTCCCACCGATCAGATAGCCCAGCTGGATACCAGAAACCGTGACGATGGGGATCAACGCGTTCTTCAGCGCGTGTTTGAAGATCAGGGCGGTTCTGCTCACACCTTTTGCCATCGCCGTCTTGATGTATTCCTGTCTCAGCACGTCGAGCATGGAAGCTCTGGTGACGCGAACGATCTGCGCACAGATCATCAAACCCAGTGTCAGGGATGGAAGGAACATGGATTGAAGATTTTTCAGAGGATCATGATTGATTGGAACGTAACCGAAGATGTTGAATTCCCTGAAGAGGCCGGAGAAGAGAACGATGAATATGGAACCGATCCAGAAGGCTGGGGAAGATATTCCGATCAAACTGAAAACTTTAATAATGTCGTCGGCGAAGCTGTTCCTCTTCACGGCTGAAGCAACACCGAGAACGATACCCAGAGTCAGAGCGATGACCATCGAAAGGGCCGCCAGTTCCAGAGTGACCGGTAATCTGTTCAAGATCAGCTGCAACACAGGCTTTCCTGTCCTCAACGAAACACCGAAATTGAAGCTCACCGTGTTCTTCAACCAGGCGAAATACTGAACGATCAGAGGCTTGTCCAGACCATACTGGGTGTAGAGTTGTCGTATCTGTTCTTCTGTCAAATAATTCTGGGTGCCGAGCATCATGTCGACCACGGTGCCCGGCACCAGATGGATGGCAACGAAGACCATCAGAACGACTAAGAGAACGGTCGGAACGGAGACGAGTATCCTTCTCAGAACGTAACCGAGTGTCACTTCTTGTACGTCTCCCTAAGGAAGATCAGGCTCTCGTTCGGTAACAGCTTGAAACCTTCGACGGACTTGTCGGCAACGAAGAACTGGTTCGCACAGTAGAGGAAGATCACCGGCGATTCTTTCACGAGGAGTCTCTGGAGTTCGCTGTAAATCTGCTTCCTCTTTTCAGTATCGACGGTGCTCCTTCCGAGCTCGAGCAGTTCGTCCACCCTCGGGTTCGAGAATTTGAACACGTTGGTCGAGCCGCCCGTTTTGAAGTGTCTGTAGAATTGAATGTCTGGTTCCATGGAACCGCTGTTCATAGAGATGAACGCATCGAAATCGCTCTCACGCCATCTCTTTATGAAGATGCCCCACTCGACCAGCTCGATGTTCACCTTCACGCCGATCTGCGCGAGCTGAGCCTGGATGACCTGTGCGACTTTGTCGAAGTTGTACCGTGCGGAGGTCACGATGCTGAATTCGAACCCGCTTGGATAACCCGCCTGTGCGAGCAGTTCTTTCGCCTTCGTTGGGTTATACTTGTACTCTTCGAATTCCTCTGGAGGAAGCGCCCAGGCTTTGATCGACGGATGCATCGGACCAGTGACAACACCTTCACCAAAGGCCACCGTTTTGACGATCGCGTCCCTGTTTATCGCGTAGTTGAGAGCGTTCCTCACACGCGGATCATCGAAGGGCTTTCTGGTAGTGTTGATGCCGATCAGGTAGTAACTCAACGTTGCAGATTTGAAGACGTTGTATTTGTCCGTGCTGAACTGTCTCACGTTCAAAGGCTCGCTGATCTTCGCCATGTCCACGTCTCTGTTCTTGAGCGCGGCGACCCTGGAAAGCTCTTCGGGCATGAAGACGAACTTGATTTCGTCCAAGATCGGCTGGCCCTGAACGAAATAGTACGGATTCTTTTTCAGAACGATGTAGTTCCCGGCCACGTATTCTGCAAGGTAGAACGGTCCGGTCCCATTGGTCTCAAGCTGGAGGTTCTTACCGGATTCGAAGAATTTCTTGCTGATGATAGAGCTGTTCACACCGGCGAAGTTCGGAAGGATCGCACTGGCCATTGGCTTCTTGAGTTTGAACTTCACGGTTCTCTCGTCGATCGCTTCGATGGATTCGACGTCCTGGTAGAAGGCTGCGGCGGGTGATTTCGTTTCAGGATCGAGGATCCTTCTGAAGCTGAAGATCACATCTTCCACCGTCAGGGGTGTGCCATCGTGGAATTTCACGTTCTGTCTGATCCTGAAAACGATGGTGTAAGGATCGGGTATTTCGTAACCCTCGGCCAGGTTTGGCAAAAGTTCTAGGTTCTCTCCAAATCTGAGTAGGCCGTCGTAGATGTTCTCCAAAATCCTGTGTGACGCGAACGCGGTGACCAGGTGCGGATCGAGACCCACAGGTTCGACGTCCACCGCGATCGTGAGCTTTCCCGAGGCGAGGAGCACAACGCTCACGAAAAGAACGAATGCCACCAGCGATCTTTTCATACTTTGCACCTCCCTTATGTTATTACAAACCTACAAATCTTTACATAGATTATATCACATGGATTCATTTGATAAAACGGCAGCTTCGATCCGTTCAGTTCGTAGACGTTTTCTCTATCAACCTCACGATCCTCTCTTCGGGTGCAGGGTGGGTGTAGTACCAGACCTTGTAGAGTGGCAACGGGTTGGGGTTGGAGAGGTTCTCTTTGACCAGCCTCTTCAGAGCGCGCACGAGCGGGGCGACTCCAGCCAGTTTCGCGGAGTACGCGTCGGCTTCGTATTCCATTTTTCTGGAAAGAAAGTTCACGATGGGCATGAGGAAATAAGTCAGCGAGGAAACGAACAGCAGTGCGTACAAAAATGCGGTGTGGGGCTTTTCGATGCTGAACAGGTTAGTTTTCAGGATGTGCGCGTACACCAGGTTAGTGAGATAGAACACGATCGTTGCGAAGGCCGAGAAGAGGAATATGTTTTTCAGGATGTGCTTCTTCGCATGATGACCCAATTCATGCGCGACGATGGACAGAATTTCGTCCTCGGGATAGTTGAGGAGCGTGTCGTAGAGAACCAGCCTTCGAGACCTTCCGATGCCCGTCACGTAGGCGTTCTGTTTTTTCGTTCTTTTTGAAGCATCGACTCTGTAGATGCTTGGCACCTTCGTGTTCGCCTTTTTGAAGAGCTCTTTCAGCTTCTGGGACAGTTTCTCATCTTCGAGCTTCGTGAACCTGTAAAAGAGCGGTGCTATGAGCACGGGCTGGATGAACCAGAAGAACGTTATGAAGCCGAAAGCCAAGATCGAAAGCTGCCACCACCAGACTGGATAGCTCAGAAGCCACATCAGCAAAGGTACAAGAGCGAGGCCGAAGACCGCATAGAGCAGGACCGTCAGAATCTGGTCTTTGAGGAACGTCTTTGTGGTCGTGGTGTTGAAGCCGTACTTGTTCTCGATCACAAAGATCGAATAAGCTCTAAAAGGAAGTCTCACTAAATACACGATCAAAGCGGCGGTGCCGAAAAACAGATGCGCCTGGAAGCGGTGCTGGGCGAAGGATTTTTCTAGTTTAGGAAGGCCGATCGTGACGAGATAGAGGATCAACACCAACTCGACGAGCTCTGAAACGATCCTCAGGATGGACCTTTCTCTCAGGTAAGACTTCGCCTTTCGGAGGTCTTCCTCGCCAACTTTGTCTCTCAGAGTCTTCAGATCTTCCAGCTTCGTCTTGCTGGCGTGAAGAACGTTGAGCCATTCGAGGATCATCTTCCAGGTTGCCTTGACGATCAGAAGAATCAAAAACGCCACCCTGAACATTTCTGGTACCTCCAGGAAGATTCTGCCACAGTTCAGTTATAATGCTCAACTGTGGGGGATGATATGAGGTTCGAAATTTCAGATGCAGAACTGGTGAAGATCGCGACGGATGAACTGAGGCATTTTTCGGAAACGAGATTTTTGAACTTTCCACGCAAAATCGTGCTGAACTTTTTTGAAAACGATCAACCCATCGGGTTTGTCAGCTTCGATGTGAGGTGGATCAACAGAAACGCCTACATCACCTATTACCTGATACCGGAGAAGAGAGGAAAGGGACTTGGAAAAGCGATGGTGCTCGAGGCGATAAAGTTCGCCTTCGACACGCTGAACATGAACAGGATCACGGCCGAAGTCTATGAATACAACGATGCATCCATCGCCTTGCTGAGGTCGGTCGGTTTTGAACTCGAAGGCGTGATGAAGAAGGCCAAATACCACGCAGGTCGATACCACGACATACACATCTACGGTCTTCTGAGAGAAAATTTCGGACGTGAGTGATTCAACTTTTCATTTCATCTGTTCGAGTATGGTCAAATCCTTCCCGACGATCACGATACTGCCCGGGATGATCGTTTTGTAACTTTCGAGCGTTCTGAGCAATTTGAAGAACTCTATGTCTTTCGAGAAGGCTTCGGCGTAGACGCGTGTTGCACTGGCTTCACCGGAACCTTTGATCCTCTCGGCTTCGCTCATGGCCTGTGATCTGATGATCGTGGCTTGCTTGTCCGCCTCGGAACGGATCTTCTGTGCTTCTTTCTGGCCTTCCGCCCTGATCAACGCAGCGGTGCTCTGCCTCTCGGACTTCATCCTCTCGAAGACTGCCTGCTGGTTTTCCTCGGGAAGGTCCGTGTGCTTGATCCTGACGTCCATGATTTCGATGCCGAACTCTTCGAGGTTTTTTCTTGCAAATTCTGTGATTTCGGTCAAATACTCTCTCTCACCCGTGACGATGTCGTCGAAATCGAGCTTCGCAAGTGTGTTCCTGAGGCCGGAATAGACCGCATCGTCAATCCTTGAAAGCGCCAAGCTCACGGTCCTAACGGATTCGAGGAACTTCTTTGGATCAGAGATTCTCCAGATCGCGTAAGAATCGACGAGCATGGTCTTTTTGTCCAGAGTAATTATCTTTTCAACCGGTATGTCGTATATGTAGTAGCGCTTGCTCAAACGCACCACGTTGTCGATGAACGGTGCACGAGTGTAGAGACCTGGTTCGGAGATGATCTTTCTTATCTCTCCGAACCTGAGAACTATCGCGTACTGGGTCTGGTCCACCACGAAGAATGACAGCGCGGCGAAAACGATCGCTAAAGCTCCAACGACAACGATCGTCAGGATTATCGTCAGCTTCATCATTTTCCATCACCACCCAAGAGACTGTCGATGTTCAGGAAGGTGATCTTCTGAGAATCGTCCAGCAAGATGATCGTTTTGGCCTTCGGGAGCACCTGCTCGAGTGTTTCGATCCTGAGCCGGGTTTCGGTGATTCTCGGTGCATTTTTGTACTCGTTCAGGATGCTCAAAAACCTTTGAGTCTCACCAATCGCCTGCAGTATTTTCTGTTGAGCGTAAGCTTCAGCCTCGAGCACGATCTTTTTCGCTTCTCCTTCGACAATTGGGATCAGGTTGTTGGCGTACCTCGTTGCCTCGTTGATGTACCTTTCTTTATCCTGCTTGGCGTTGTTGACGTCGTCGAAGGCTGCTATGACTGGTTCCGGTGGTACAACTTCCTGGAGCAACACGTTGAGCACTGTCACACCCACGTCGTACTCGTTGAGAAGCTGCTGCGTCATTTCCTGAACCTCGTAAGCCACTCTGTCCCTTTCGGCGGTGAGTATTTCGTCAACGGTCCTTTTCGCGATGCGCTCCCTCAACGCTGATTCTGTGGTGAACTTGACCAGCTCTTCGGGTTTTTCAACACTGAAGACGAACTTCACCGGATCGCTCACACGAAACTGCACCACCGCCTCCACCGAGACGATGTTTCCATCTCCGGTGAGTATCAGGGCCTCTTCCTTTCTCGAAACGTACTGACCTGGTCTGATCGTTCTGAATCCGATCTCCTGCTTTCGGATCGTCTGGACATCGACTATCACGTGTGACTGGAACGGATAGGGTGCGTGGATGTGGATGCCTGGCCCCGTGGTGTAAGAATACTTGCCGAAGGTTTTA
Source organism: Thermotoga sp. Ku-13t (assembly GCF_011057685.1). Taxonomy (NCBI): domain Bacteria; kingdom Thermotogati; phylum Thermotogota; class Thermotogae; order Thermotogales; family Thermotogaceae; genus Thermotoga; species Thermotoga sp. Ku-13t. Next base: position 136,263 of record NZ_LNFY01000009.1, read on the forward strand.
ACGAGTGCCACCTGCGACGGATCGACCTGGTAGATGCCGGTCATGAAGTAGACCGCAGCAGCCACCGCGATAACGATGAAAATCACGAGCTTGAACCTCATCGTTCAACCTCCCTATCACACAGAGTATAGCTAACTGTGTCTGCTCCTTCAACGTGCTGGCACGAACACGGTCTTTGCGACCCAGCGCTTTATGAAATTGTATGGAGAAAAGCGATCCACGTCCAGACCCGCCCAGATCTGCATCTTGATCTCGACCTCGACGATGGAAGTGTTGAACGGGATCTTTATCGTTTCCGGAAGCACGTACTTCACGGCTCCAGCCTGGTTCAAGATGAAGTATCTCACATCGCCCGCCCCAGGTGTGGAAGTGATGACGATCGCAGAGTTGGGATTGAAGTTGCCGAACGAGTGCGGGATGGTGCTGGTCTGACCGTTCTGGTACTTCACCGTGACCCAGTAGACCAGGTACTGTTCCCAGGGTTGGGTGGTGGGCCTGGAATCTGTGATCACGATGACTCTCAGTTCCTGCCCGGATTCGAACGGTTCAGGTTCCACGACGATGTCGAGTATCTGTTCAACCTGGTAATACTGCTGAGTCTGACTCTGTGAAGCTTGATCTTGCCGGACGAACTGGCATTTCTGCATCGGAGTGGTGACTTTCTGAACGCAGATCCAGTTTGCCTGCGCACCTTTATGAGCACCGGCCATCGGCTGACCGTACACCGGGTCCATGTCCAGATCGGCGATGATGCTGAAGTTCCTGCACGCCAAAGGTGAGGCGGTCCTCCAGCCCCAGATCTCTTTGTATCCTGCGTCCAGATCGGCCTTCGTGACGTAGAAACCCACGATTTGAAAACCGCCGTACTGGTAGCTGGCTGGAAAGATCGACGTCGGACCATAGTAAAGGAGCATGTTAGTTTCGGTTTCGCTGAGCTTCAGTCCTATGAGCCTCAGGCTCATGGGCTTCTGTTCGTTCTCTTTCAGATCGAAAGAGTAAGTCGCGGCCTGCGCCATGACGCGCATGAAATTGATCCTCACACCCACACTGATCGTGTCCTGGCCGTAGAAGGTCTCTGGATTGGTCAGTATCTCGATGGACGAAACTGTGAAACCACCCGGTACGACGTGCGTCAAGGGAAGTTTGATCTGTGCAAAGCTCAGGCTCGCGAGAAGAACCATTGAAAAGAGGATCAGCTTTTTCATACCAATCGCCCCTTGGATGGTTAAGGATAAACCATTATACAACACGGGGCCGTCGGGCCCCTCTCGTCGGTCAGGATCAAGCTGGCTACTTCCTGCTCCCCGGTTTGATCAATGGTACGTTCTGTCTGCACAGTGGACAACCGTCGGGTTCGAATATGGGAAGTTCCAGCTTCACCAGAAAGTAGAAGGGAACATCGAAGGGGAGTTTCTCGACGGATCTATCCACGATGCTCGCAATGCAGCAGACGATGCCACCGTGTTTTTGAACGACCTCGGCGACCTCAAGGACGGATTTGCCGGTGGTCGTGACGTCTTCGACGATGGCCACCCTTTCTCCCGCTTCTATGTGAAAGTTCCTCCTCAGCTTCATCTGTCCATCTTCTCTCTCGGTGAACATCGCACGTGCGTTCAGATGGCGTGCCACCTCGTAGGCGAGGATCACCCCACCAAGTGCCGGACCTATCACGACGTGCGGTTCATGATGTGCGATCTTCTCCGCTATGGCCTTGCCGATCTTTTCTCCATAATTTGGACGTTCGAAGATCTTCGCGCACTGAATGTAACGCGATGAATGCTTTCCAGACGAAAGCAGGAAATGTCCTTCTAAGATCGCACCAGCTTGAACGAGCAGATCAAGCATAAGCCAGCCTCCTCATCTTCTCCATCGTTGTCTTCGGATCGGTGCTTCTGTAAACCTCGCGTCCGATCACGGCGTAGTCTGCCACGTTCCTGATCTGATCCAGCGTCACAACGTCTTTCTGATCGTCCGAACCTCTCTCCATGCGCACGCCGGGTACGAGGATCTTGCCAGAAATGATCTTGCGCAGTTTCACAGCCCATCTTCCTGGAAGAACGAAGGAACAACCCAGCAACCTGAGCGATTCGATCTGTCGGATGTAATCTTCCAGATTGCCTTCAATCGATGTGAGCTTCACAACGACGAAGATCAGCTTGTCCGTGCTCTCCAAGGCTGCTTTTATCGATTCGACCCCTGCTGCAGAATGAACGGTGAAGCCCACGATCGCTGGATGGTCCCAGGCTTTGATGGAACGTGCCACAGTCGAAGGTATGTCGACGAACTTCAGATCGAGTATGACCTTGAGATCTCTCTTTGCCAGTTCGTCGAGCACAGTTTTTCCAAACACCGCCAGGTTGTGACCGACTTTCACATGCTCGAAACTTCCGTACCGTTCGATGAAAGAGAGCGGTTCATCCATGTCCAGACTCAGCACCAGATGCAAAGCCTTCACCCCCAGATCAGAGTGCCTTCTTCATTATCTCCACGAGGTCTTTCTCCTCGAGCTTCTTTGGACTCTTCACGACCACGCCTTTCATGATCCTGTACGCGACGGTCGCAATCTCGGGAAGGTCTTCTTCCTTGAAACCGAACTTCGAAAGCCTCTGGTTCAGATCGAAAAGTTCCTGGAATTCGTAGAGCTTTTCGATGAACAGCCGCGCCGCTTTGCTGACGCTGTACTGTTGTATGTTGAAAACTTCCTTCGCCAGCGCCGCGAGCCGTTCTTTGCATTCTTCGAACATGTACTCGAGCAGGTACGGTCCTGTGATGCACAGGCCAAGGCCGTGTGGGAGCTTTTCGTTGAACCCGCTCAGCCCGTGTTCTATGGCGTGGTTCGCTATGACGCCCGTGAGCGTTTCGGTGATGCCGGCTTCGGTGCTGGCCCAGGCGAGGTTCGTTCTGGCTTCGATGTCCTGACCGTTCGTGTATGCCCTCATGAGGAAGGAGACGATCCTCTTCATGGAATCCACGGCGAGCAGGTCGGAGTAGGGATTGGCGGCGATGTTCAGAAAGGCCTCCAGGGAATGGTAGAACGCGTCCATCGAGGTGTAGGCGGTCTGGTCTTTTGGAAGACTGGCCATGAGTGCTGGATCCACGATGGAAAGTTTCGGAAAGATCACATCGTAGCCTATGCCTACTTTTTCTTTAGTCCTGGGGTTGGTTATCACCGCGAAAGGATCGGCCTCAGTGCCGGTGCCGTGCGTGGTGGGAATCGCAACGATGGGCAGGGCTCTGTCTGGCTTCTTGCCGGCTCCAGCGTGCGTGTAGTTCCAGAAGGCATCCTTCATCGCGGCGGAGATCGCGATAGCCTTGGCCGAGTCTATGGCGCTTCCTCCACCGAGCCCGATCACGAAATCCACGTTCTGCTCGATCGCGATCCTGGCAGCTTCGTCCACATCGTCGCTGATGGGGTTGGGCTGGACTCTGTCGAACACCACGGTTTCGATCCCCACGGCCTCGAGCATGCCTCTGACTTTGTCGAGCAGTCCGGTTTGCTTGGTGCTCTTTTTTCCTGTGACGATCAAAGCTTTTCGACCATAGTTTTTCACGAGATTCGGAAGCTTTTCGATCGCACCGACACCGAAAACGATCTTCGTGGGAAGATAGCTCGTGAACATGAAAGATCCCTCCCTCACAAAAATTTCTTCGCGATCCTTTCAACGATCTCTGGATCTCTGTACAGGGCGGTTCCGATGCTCACCGCGTTCGCACCGACTTTGAAGAAATCCTGAGCGTCTGTTTCGTTCATGATACCACCAGACGCGATGATGTACAGATTCGTTCTGTTCCTCACTTCGTACACGGCCCTCAGCGCGATGGGTTTCAGAACGGGCCCGGAGATACCACCCTTGATGAGAGTTTCACCGTTGATGTGCAACGCCCGGATCGTGTTGATGACCGTCACACCGTTCCATCCGCACTCTTCGACGAGTCTGGCAACCTGTTCGATGAACGCTCCTTCGATGCCAAGTTTGGCGATGAGAAAAACGTCAAGCTTTTTCCTCAGCTCGATCAGCATCTTCTTCAGCTGGTTCGTGTCCGAGAGCGGGTTGAAGTGCACGTTCGGGCAGGAGAAGTTGCACTCGAACGCTACGAATCTGTCCTGGTAGGGTGCCATTTTTTCTGCGACCTTCAGATACTCTTCGAAATCTTCGCCTGCGAAGCTGAAAATCACCTTGACCTTTCTGAACAGTTCTTCGTAAAGACCATTTTCAAGCTCTTCGATGAACTTCTCCACACCGATGTTTTCGAGGCCTATGCTGTTGATCAAATAACGCTCCGTGGCGATGAGCCTGGGTGGGGGATTTCCCAATCTCGGTTTGAAGGTGATGGTCTTGAGGGTGTAGGCACCGATGTATCGTGGATCTATCAGTTTGAGATATTCTCCCATGCCTCCAACACCGGAAGCGATCACGATGGGTGGTCTCAGTTCCACACTTCTTCACCTCTCAACACGGGTCCATCGATGCAGAGATGTTTCAAACCATGTTTCGTCACCTTCGCACAGCCTCTGCACGCACCGATCCCGCAGGCCATGTATTCGTTGAAGGAAACGAACACCTCACCTTTATTTTTCAGAGCATCGTAGGCGATCTTTTCCATCTGGTCCGAACCGATCACGAGGAACCAGTCGTAACCGTTCAAAGACTGCAGCATTTTCAGAAACGCCTCGTCCCCCACGACGAGCGGGAAGGGAACCTCGATCCACGGTTCGTCCACAGATCCGATGAGCACGTCGCAGTTGTATCTTTCCTGCAGATCAAAGACCATGGGCAGACAGGCGAGCGTCGCGATCACGGCGCCACGACCTTCCGGTGGAACGAAGCCTCTGCCGCAGGGCCCATGCGCGTACAATTTTTCCTGTTGCACCATGTAAGCGGTGCCGGGTCCGATGACTTGCACGCCTATCGCGAGCCTGTCGTTCCAGCGTCCAAGGCCGAAAGGTTTCCTGACGATCGAGGTTTCGGTTTCTATCATGATGAACTGCGTCGGTTCGAAATCGATCCTTTCGTTGAACGTGACAATGAAGGTATCTTCGCTCAACTGAATCAATTCACACCTGCTCAGAGAGAAATTCTCCATCCCAGTACACCCACCTGTTTGAAAGCTTCACACCTATTATCTTCCCTTTCAATTTGGTACCGTCGAAGACGCAGTTTTTCCCCTTACTGTGAAGGTTCTTTGCATCGACGATCCATTCGGCGTTTGGATCGACGATGGTCACGTTGTTCAGATCGAAGGTCCCCGAAAGCCTCAGCACCCTGCATGGGGCGGCGGTGAGCTTTTCCACCACCGTTTCGAACTGACCGATGATGGTGTAGAACGCACTGAAGGCCACCTCGATGTTGCTGGTTCCGAAGGGAGCACTGTGAAAATCATTTGGTTTTTCTGGATGTGGCGCGTGGTCCGTCGCGAGCACGTCGATGACGTTCTTTCGAACGGCCTCGAGGAGGGTCCTTCTGTCCTCTTCCGTTGCGAGCGGTGGGTTGATCTTGAAGTTCGTGTTCTTGACATCCTTCGTGGTGAAGAAAAGATGGTGCGGTGTCACCTCACAGCTCACCGTGGCGTATTTTCGGAGGTGCTGTATCGTCTCGATGGAAAGCTTCGTAGAAACGTGCTGAATGTGGAATTTGTTGAAACCGTACTCAATTCCGAGCATCACGTTCCTGAAGATCGAAACGGCCTCGCTGTGGACGGGCCGTTTTGGCACGTTCGGCTCCGCAGGTTCGTAGAAAATGCCACCCAGCTCGTGCAGCTGGCTGTGATCGAGCAGAAGGTGCGGTTTTTTATTTTTGAACGCGTTGAGGATCTTCGTCGTGTCGTACTCCATGCCGTCGTTGGAATAACACAGCGTTCTTTTACCGTCCGGCTCAAGCTCACCAAACAGAGACACGGCCCAGTAGAATTTCACGATCCTGTTCTCTGCGAGTTGAACGTGGAGATTCAAAACTTCTGGATCCGAAAGCTCCGGTTTCGTGTTCGGCTGGATCAGGAGGGCACCGAAACCACCGGCGATCGCGGCCTTCTGGAGCGATTCGTAGTCTTCCTGTCCGTTCAGCCTCACGTGTGTGTGCATGTCGAAGAACACAGGACAGGCAAGAAGGGCCTTTCTTTGCTCGGGCAGGTCCAGTTCAACGTCGAGCCAGCGACGTTTCCACGGATCGTACGCCCTCAAACTCGATCACTCCCGTCGCGTACTCGAGAACCGCCATTCTCACGAACACACCGTTCCTGACCTGCTCGAGGATCTTCGATCTTTCGGAGTAGACCACATCGTCTGAGACTTCCACGTTCCTGTTGAACGGACCGGGGTGCATCAGGACGGCGTGCGACGGAGCGAGCTGGATCGTTCTGGAATTTATCTGCAGCGTGCGGAAGAAGTCATCGATGTTCGAGTAACTCTGTTCGAGCCTTTCTTTCTGAATCCTCAGCGCATAGACGACATCGACGTTGTGCAAAGCCTCTTCGAGAGAGTGCGTAATCAAACTCACACCTTCAAAGCTTTCCGGAACGAACCCTTCTGGTCCTGCCATCCTCACCTCAGCGTCGAATTTGTTCAGAAGCTCCGTCAGCGATCTTGCGACGCGTGAGTGCACGATGTCTCCCACGATCGCGACCTTCAGTTTCAGTGTTCCAAAATGTTCCAGCATGGTCATAGCGTCGAGCAGCGCCTGAGTGGGATGTTCGTTGGTACCGTCGCCCGCGTTCACCACGGCACAGCCCACGTGTTTCGCGAACTCCGCTGGGGCACCGTTTCTTCTGATTCTGATGACGAGACAATCGAATTTCATCATGTTGAGCGTCAGGATCGTGTCCAGATCGGTCTCACCTTTCTGAAGAGAAGAACTTTCCGGTGCAAAGTCAACTACGTGGGCACCGAGGCTCAGCGCAGCCTTCTGGAAAGAGACCTTGGTCCTCGTCGAAGGTTCGAAAAAGGCTGTCAGGACGAATTTTCCTCGCAGTGTTTCTGGATAGTTCTTGAGCGATTTGTACAGCATCGCACGTTTGAGGATAGCTTCGATCTCTTTTCTGCTGAGATCTTTGATGTCCAGAAGGTGTCTCATCCTTCCACCTCCGTTGAGGCAAAATAAAAGGGCCTTTCGGCCCCTGGAAAGTTCATACTCTTTAAAATAAAAGGGGCTTTGAAAGCCCCTTCTGGACTGAGTTTACATTTATTCAGAATCAGGTCGAATTTCATCACTGTCTTTACTCGCACGCACTCACCCCGTTTTCTGAGTTGAGATTATAAACCGGGATATGGGGATGTGTGTTTCAGCTTCGTTTCGTGAGGTTTGAATTCAGATGATCTCCGACAGGTTCGGTCGGGTGAGCGCGCCCAGAATCCTTTCAGCTGTTCTTTATGAGATTTTTAATGGCTTCAATCGCCTGTTCTGTGGTCATGTTCCTTATGTCGACACCAAAGTGTCTGGACTTGTCGAAGTTGCTCGCCTCGAACGCGTCACGGAACATCTTTCTCTGCATTGTAGGATCGCAGCCTGCAACGTAGAGTTTTTCTATCTCTCCATCTTTGGTCAGCGTTTTGAGATACATGTCCCCGTCATCGGCGCAGAGCTGGGGATGGAGCGCAACGAAGTCGACAAGGTTCTCTCTTCTTATCGCGTTCAGGACTTCGAAAACGTTCATCTTCTGAAAAGATGGGCACGTACCCTGACAGACACACAACAGCAATCCCTTCTTACCCATGTGCTTTCACCTCCGCTGAGTAAGTTATTGCACCGTAATCACAGAGTTTCTGGCATCCTCTGCAGAACTCAACGCATTCCAGAGGGTTGGTGACGACGGGTTTGCCGTCTTTGACTGTGTAGACTCCGTGGGGACAGAAATTCGCGCAGGTCAGACAGTCAGCGCACTTTTCGTAATCGATGATGGGATACCAGTTCTTTGCCATGCCATCTCCTCCTTCACAGCGCTCATTTTTGTTCAGAGATCTTTTCCGCCAGATCGATCAGTTCGAGAACTCTCGGATCTTTGAGAACGATTCTCTTCCTCGGTCCTTCCCTTCTCAGTTCGATGATCCCCGCATTCTGCAGGACGGCTAAGTGCCTCGAGATGGTTGTTTTATCGATGTGGTTCGCGACTTCGAGTTCGCAGATGCAAAGGTCCTGTTTCGCCACCTGCCTGATGATGTCTATTCTCCGTCTGCACGCCAGGGCTTTGAAGATCCTTTCTGGATCCATCACTTTCCTCCCCTCTATGTACAATTGTACAACTAACCAAGTAACGTGCTACACGCCGGCCCCGTTAAGAAAAAGTGAACCCACGAAAGTGGTGCTCTCACACCGTGGTTTCGAACACGTCCACTTTGAATTCAGTCTGAGTGGGTTTTATCGTGTCGGACGATATCGTAAAATCTTCACGAAGAAGGGGTGATGGGCTTGGAAAACTTCAAGTGGGCGATCGTGACGGGTGGTTCGTCTGGGATCGGTAGAGAGTTCGTGCTCGAACTTTCGAAGAGAGGCCTGAACGTGATGGCCACCGGCAGGGACGAGAAGAGGTTGAAGGATTTGGAAAAAGAAGTGAAGGAAAAGTTCGGCGTTGAGATCGTCACACACGTGGTGGATTTGTCACTGCCACAAAACGTGAAGAAATTCGTCCAGGACGTTTCAGAGTTTGAGATAGATTTGCTCGTGAACAACGCAGGCTTTGGACTCTACGACGAATTCGTCAAACTCGAACTCGAAGAAATCGAAAACATGATAGAGGTCAACGTGAAAACGCTCACCATATTGAGCCATCATTTCGCAAGGAAAATGGTCGAAAGACAGCGAGGAGGGATAATAAACGTCTCTTCCATCGCAGGATACATCCCGCTCCCTTATTTCAACGCCTACGCTGCGACGAAGGCGTACGTGTACAATCTTTCTCTCGCGCTGTGGGCGGAACTGAAAAAGTACGGTGTGCACGTACTGTGCGTCTCGCCGGGGCCGACGAAGACCAGGTTCTTTGAACGTGCGTTCAAAAGTCAAGATCTTCGCACCTTCGGCAGCCTTATGGATCCCAGACGGGTTGTGACAGGCGCGCTCGAAGCTTTTGAAAAAAGAAGACCTGTTTACGTTCCGGGTTTCAAGAACAGACTGATCGTTATGGTGACAAGAAAGCTACTATCCGACAGATTAATCGCAAGGTTCATGGCAGGTTGAAAGAGTTTCATCGCCCGAGCAATCCAAATTTCAGCACGTCGATCAGTTTGTCCATCTGTTTTTTGATTTCGTCCAGTTCTTCGGGCAGCTGGATCGCACGATCCTGATACTGGTTCAAGTAGAACTCCGTCATTCCATCGAAAAAGATCATGACGAACATCGTTGCATCTTCTTTGCTCAGTCCCTGTCTCAATTCGATCGAATCGATCTTTTCTGAGAGCACATGAAAAGAGTTCAGCAGAGTCTCTTTGATCATTGCAATGATCTTTTGCCGGAGTTTGACAGGCGAATTCGTGACCGTGAGGAGGAATTTCGCGTACACAGGCTTCTCTATCGCTAGTTGGATCTTTCTCAATCCCCACTCGCGCAGAAATTCAAAAAAGTCCAGCTGTTTCGCTTTCTCAGCGAAATCTTCGAACTGCGTCTGTGACCATTTCAAAACATGTTCGTAGCAGGCAATGTATAATCCTTCTTTGTTCTTGAAATAGTGAAACAGAAGGCCCTTTGAAACATTCGCCCTGCGCGTTATGATGTTTGTTGAAGCAGCTTTGTAGCCTTTCTCGGCGAATTCTTCTATCGCTGCGTTCAGCAGCCGGTTCTTCACTTCTAAGTTTCGCTCAGACATATATATCCTTCCTGGAATAGGTTATGAAGGAAACACTCAAACTCGCAATGATCAATATGAAGTGCAGGGCGAGAAAGATCGGTTCCATGCTCCCGTATCTGATGATCCTCACGCCATCAGAATAATAGAAAGGTGTGAAGTATCCTAGAAATTTCGCCTTCTCGGTGAGCTTGGCGATCATCGAAAATATGTACAGAACGAAGACGATGCCTATGGACAGAGAGACCGCGCTATCTTGTCTTTTCAAAGAGCAGATGAAGCACAGAACGATGCTGGACACAGTGATGTGAAGCAAAAGTTGAGAAAACCAGAACAACCAGAATTTCGATTGAACCAGGCTTTCTGATCCAAAGTAACTCGTCACAAAAAACGAAGCAAGACTGAGAATCGCGTCCAGTATCAAGATTGAAGAGAAGATCGCCAGCAGTTTCTGTGCGAGTATGCTTTTCCTTCCCAGAGGTTTCGAGAGCAAGAACTCTGCGGTCTTTTCTGATTCCTCCCTCGCGACCAGCTTGACAACAACCAGGGCAGAAAACACGCTACCTAGGAGTGTCACGTATATGCTCGAGATAGTGGCTAGATAGTGCAAAATGTTTGATATGTCGAAGTCCTCCAGTCCGAATATGCGCAAGAACGCTCTTGGCATGAGTTTCATGAATCTGTTGATCAGTTCAGCATCTTTCGTCATGGAAGGATAAACTGCGGCGTACATGATCAGCAAAGCGATCAAAACGACAGACCAGATCATTGTACTTTTTATGTTGTGTTTCATTTCCCACGAATACACGTTCATGGTCTCACCTCCGAATAGAAGGTCATGAAAAAGTCTTCGAGTGAAGGATCTTCTATCCACACATTCTCCAGTGAGAGACTGGAAAGTTCTTTCATGAGCTGGTCGATGTTGCCAAAGAATTCAAAAGCAACGGTGGAGTCTTCCGTTTTGACATTTGGACCGAATTTCTCCATGACAAGTTTCAACTGGTTTCTGTCTTTGAGCTGAAGCCTCACCATTTTGTAGTTCTTGTTTCTCAAGGCTTCGATGTTCTCGATTTTGATGATCTTTCCATCTTTGATCATCGCAAACCTGTCGCAGAGTCTCTGGACTTCGTTGAGAATGTGGGACGAAAAGAAGATGGTCACACCCTGTCCTTTGAGTTCTTTGAGGATCTCAAGGAGTCTGTTCTGCATTATGGGATCCAGACCAATGGTCGGTTCATCGCAGATGAGTAACTTCGGCCTGTGCAATAACGCTTGGACGATCGCGACTTTTTTCTTGTTACCAGTTGAAAGTTCGCGAAACTTTTTCTTCGTATCTATCTCGAACTTCGCACAGAGTTGCTTCATGTAAGTCTTGTCTACGCTTTTGTAGAAACTTGCGGAATAGTCGAGGAGTTCTTCCACCGTCGCGTTCGCGTAGTAGTTCACTTCAGATGGGACGTAGCCTACCTGCTTTCGAATCTCCGGACCGTCTCGAACACAATCTTTGCCGAAGATCTTTGCCTGGCCAGAGGTTGGAAAGATCAAACCAAGCAGGATTCTTATCGTGGTGGTCTTGCCTGCGCCGTTGGGACCTATGAAGCCGAAGATCTCACCCTCGTTCACCTCAAAATTCACGTTGGTTATGGCCCTGTGCTTGCCGTAGTACTTTGTAAGATCGTGCGCCTCGATCAGAGCCACATTCACACCTCCTTGACCAGTTGGTCAATTGGGATTGTACCATATTTTGACCACATGGTCAAGATCCTTTTCGGGTGGTATCACCTAGCGCGTTGAAAGGCTGGTTTGAATCTGGTATCATACACTTCGACACCTTTTCAACGGGGGTGAGCAGATTATGTGCAGGATGGTTGGCTTTTCTTTCAGGACGAACCGGCAGATAGACGTTCTGTTCAGACATTTACAGTACATGGCGCAGTTTGGCAAGAACGCGCCTCACGGTCACGGCTGGGGAATTTATGCTCTGAAAGACGAGGCTGTGATCTATCATCGCTCACTGAAGCCAGTTTACGAGGATGAGATCGTTTCCCTAGAGGCACGCGTTGGAATTCTGCACGCGAGAAAAGTTTCGGAGCATTTACCTGTGAGCTTTCTGCAACTTCATCCTTTCATAGACAACAGAGGCAAAGCGTTCTGCCACAACGGCACGATCTACGATATACCTTTCGTTTCCATTGAGAGCGACACGTTCGCTTATTTCATGAAGATCAAGGATTTTCTCACGTACGAAGAGCTGGTGCAGAAAATCGGAAGCGTCGCGGATCGTTACAGGCACACGGGAATGAATTTTTTGATGGTGAACGATCGTGAGCTCACCGTTTACTGCGGTTACAGTAAGAACGAAGATTATTACACGCTCTGGTACAGTGATGAAGATGGCTTCGTCGTGGCTTCGGAACCTATGAATGAGGCCTTCAAACCGATGGAGAACAGGACGATGTTCGTTGTGAAGGATGGTGTGATCGAGAAGATTCTGAAAGTTTGACCGTGTGTTCTAATGATTTTCTAATGCCGTCGCTTTAGGATGAATCATCCTACTTCAGGAGGCGAGACAATGAAGAAGGTGATGTTGCTGGTGGCACTCGTTCTTGGTGGTTTGGTCTTCGCGCAGGCTCAGCCGCTCGTTCCGCACATACCGTTCACACCGCTGCTGTCAACCACGATCAAGGAAACGCAGGTTCTCGGTCCGTACGGATCCGTCTGGAAGATCTTCTGGGATGGATGGGAAGGCACGCTGGTGCTCCAGAAGGGCGGAGTTGGCTACATCGAAACGGGTGGAAAGAAGTACAATCTCGAGTACGTGATATTGAAAAATCCCCAGGACAACGTTCTCGGCATGGCAGGACCAGATTACACGGGAAAGAACACCAACATAGGTCACAGGATAGTTTTCATCGTCGATTTTGCTAACACGCCGAACAACAGGAATGACGATCAAAGGTTCGACGGCTACATTTTCACTCAAACGATCAACACGCCGAGCAAAAGAGCGATAGCCGGTATCACCTGCTGGGACCAGATCCCGTTCGGCTTCTACGCAACGTACTGGTACGACATACCGGGTTGAGCTGAAGGACTATCGTTCAAAAAGCGGGCGAAAGCCCGCTTTTGTTTTTGGACTCACTCTCTATTTCTTCATTCCGTGGAGGTGCCGAGCATGTTGACACTTGTTTTCATAGTGTGGCCCCACGAATGTTTCGGATTCGTACATCATGTTAAGTTACTTGACATATCACGTAACATGTGATAAAAGTAGAGTAGAAAGTTTTCTCTGAAGAGGACAAAGATGAAAAAAAGTTTCACCTATACGAGGGGGTGTCGGTATGAGGAAGTTGCTGGTTGGTTTGTTGTTGGTGGCACTCGCTGTTCTCAGCTTTGCAAAAGTCAACTTCGGTTCCACTCAGATGACCCCGGCAGCTGAGAGGGAGTTCATGATCAGGTTGCTGGGTGATTTCTCGAAGAAATCCGGCATACAGATCGAATTTTTGAACTTCGAGTACACGGACCTTTTGAGCAGGGTCGAAGCGGAACAGAAGGCTGGAAAAATCGTGTTGAACTTGATCGCAGACTTGCAGAGCGGACTCTACACGATGGGCGCAAGTGGATTTCTCGCAGATTTGTCGAACGTCAAATTTGAAGGTAAGACGTTCGTTTCCACTTTCAAGAGGTACACATATGTCGGTAAAGAGAAGGTCTTCATTCCCTGGTTGCAGGCAACGTACGCGATGGCTATCAACAAGAAGGCGTTCGATTATTTGCCGAAGGGCCTGACGGAGCAGGACGTCATCAACGGAACCGAGAAATGGACCTATGACGCACTCTTAGAATGGGCGAAGAATTTGCAGGAAAAAACAAAACAGCCGCAGCTCGGCTTTCCACTCGGTCCTAAGGGTCTCTGGCACAGGTTCCTGCACGGTTACATCTATCCTTCTTACACGGGCGCGCAGGCCGTGAAGTTCGACAGCGTCAAGGCAGTCGAGATGTGGAATTATTTGCGCGAACTGTTCAAATACGTCCACCCGGCGTGTACCACATGGGACAACATGGATCAACCACTTCTGAGAGGTGAAGTCATGATCGCCTGGGATCACACCGCGAGGTTAAAGCAGGCGATCGTCGAGAGGCCAAACGATTTCGTCGTAGTGCCCGTTCCGAGAGGCCCAATGGGCAGAGGTTACATCATAGTGCTCGTCGGTCTTTCGATCCCGAAGAATGCCGACATGACCGAACCTCTGAAAGTTCTGGATTTTCTGACGAGCCCAGAAGCGCAAACAGCGATACTCGAGAACGTTGGTTTCTTCCCGGTCGTTCAGGAAGCCATAGGTCGCATACCTGAAGGTGGTTTGAAGATCCTTGCAGAGGGTGTTGTGAGACAATCTTCAGCGCCGGACTCGATCGTTTGCTTCATTCCTGGACTCGGTGCAAAGGGTGGAGAGTTCAACGAAACGTACCGCCAGGCGTTCACCAGGATCGTCTTCAACAAAGAAGATCCTGTGAAAGTGATAGGAGAGCTCGGTGAAGTGATCGGGCGCCTCTTCAAAGAGACAGGAGCCCCACTGCCAGAGCCAGATTCAAGCCTCTTTTGACAATGCGGTGGGCGGTTGAAAGCCGCCCACCTTTCAATCTCTCCGGGGAGTGAATACTAGAATGAGGCGTGAATACCTTGTTCCTTTTTTCCTGATCCTTCCTGCTTTGATCTATCTTGTGGTGTTCATAGGTTTTCCCATAGTTGGAACTTTCCAGCTTTCGTTCAGCAGTCCTGAGGGGTGGCTTGGGAACTTCAAGTACGTTTTTTCGTCGAAAGATTTCCAGAACGCCCTTTTGAACACGTTGATTCTGGCAGCCATCGTTATACCGATTCAGCTCGCGCTGGCGATTGCCCTCGCGCTTCTGGTTAACAAAAAATGGGCTGGTTACAGAACGTTGCTGTACATCATTGCTACACCATTGGCGCTCAGCGACGTGACTGCTGCCTTGATAAGCTATTCCATCTTCGCACCGAACGGTTATCTCAACAAAATCTTGCTTAGTTTGAACTGGATCGAAAGACCTCTGTACTTCTTCGGATACATGTTCAAATCCAGAGAATTTTTTGTCATCGTTTTGACCGAGGTGTGGAGGGCAACACCCCTGGTGTTCGTCATCTTGCTGGCAGGTTTGCAATCTATAAACACGGAGTACCTCGAAGCAGCCGACGTGTTCGGTTTTTCACCCTGGAAAAAGTTCGTCAAGATTACGCTCCCGCTCCTGAAGCCGTCCATCGTTTCTGCATTACTCATAAGAACACTGTTCGCTTTTCAGATCTTCGGTGTCGCGTGGCTTTTGGCCGGAAGGGACATCCCTGTACTCTCCGGTGAGACCTACTACTGGTACGTTCTCAGGAACAACAGAAACGTTGCGAGCACGTATGCGCTCGTGATAGCAATCATCACCTTCATCGTGGGCTGGTTCTACATAGGAACGATCCGGTCGAAGCACCTCGAGGAGGGTGTCAGACAATGAAAAGGTTCTTCTACATACTCGCTTTCACAGCAGTTTCTTTATGGTTCCTTGGACCTTTGTTCTTCATATTCCTCGCATCTCTAACGCCCGCTTCGGACTTTTACGATTGGACCAGGATTCTCCCAACGAAACTCACCTTTGAGCACATATACAAACTACTCGTGAACCTGGGCGGATGGCGGGCGCTGCTCACGAGCGTGCAGGTGGCGGGCATAGCGATCGGAATTTCCTTCGCGTTCGGGATTCCTGCGGGATACGCCCTGACGCGTTACAGATTCCGTGGCAAGAACATGGTAAAGCTCGTCATGCTCTTCACCAGATCAGTTCCTTTGGTTGTCATCGCTGTCTCGCTCGTGACGCTGTATCTGAGGTTGAACCTGGCTGACACGGTGCTCGGTGTGGGCCTGGCGCACGCAGCCATGGTGCTTCCTTTCGTCGTGCTGATCACTTCGAGTGTTTTCTCCGGGATCTTCGTTGAGTACGAAGAGGCCGGGATGGTCTTTGGACTTTCGAGGTTTGGGGCCTTCATCAGGATCACGATGCCGCTGGCGCTGCCAGGTCTTGCGGCGTCTGCAATCTTCGCGTTCATCATGTCTTGGAACGAAGTGTTCGCAGCTTCCGTGCTCGCGATAACGAACAGAACTTTGCCGGCACACATCCTCAGCACCGCGATGGCGTCACCGGATTATTTCAAGTTCGCGGCCGGCACGATCATGGCCGTACCCGCGTTGGTGTTCATATTCATAATCAGAAAATATTTGATCTCCATGTGGGGAATCTCGCTGAAGTAGGTGATAGGATGGCCAGAGTTGTGATCGAAGGTGTGAAGAAGTACTTCGGTAGCGTGAAGGCACTGGATGGGATCGACCTGGTGATCGAGGAAGGGAGTTTCGTCGTCCTGCTCGGTCCTTCTGGTTGTGGAAAGACGACCTTGATGAGGTGTATTTCTGGACTCGAAAAGCTCACGGAAGGAAGGATATTCTTCGACGATAGAGACATATCAAACGTTCCACCAAAGGACAGAAACGTGGCGATGGTCTTTCAGAGTTACGCAGTCTGGCCACACATGAGGGTGAGGGACAACATAGCTTATCCTCTGAAACTTAAAAAACTTCCCAGGAAGGAGATAGAAGAGAAGGTCAAGTGGGCCGCCGAGCTGCTTCACATAAGCGAGCTTCTGGACAGGTTTCCCGCCCAGCTTTCCGGTGGTCAGAGACAAAGGGTCGCGGTGGCCAGGGCCATTGTTCACGAACCCAAAGTACTTCTGATGGACGAACCACTTTCGAACCTGGATGCGCTGCTGAGGATCAAGATGCGGAGCGAGCTGAAAAAGCTCCACGAAAGGGTTAAAGTCACCACAATATACGTCACGCACGATCAAACTGAGGCCATGACAATGGGAGACAAAATCGCCGTCATGAATGCCGGCAAGATCGTTCAGTATGGTACGCCGGAAGAGATATACAAAAAGCCGAAGAGCGTGTTCGTGGCAGGTTTCGTCGGTTCACCGCAGATGAACTTTCTGCAGATGAACATCATGTCTTCCGGAACGAACTTCTATGCCGAAAACTTCGGTTTGAGAATTCCTTTAAGGAAGGATCCAAATCTTCCTTCATTGATCGTCGGAATCAGGCCGGAACACGTTTACCTGCAGAGGAACGAAAACTGTGTGGAAGCCACAGCTACTGTTTACTTCGCCGAGAAATTGATGTCTGAAACGGTACTCCATCTTTCCATAGATGTGGATAAGAACTTGGTCGTGAAGGTACCGTACGATCTGCAAGTGAAGGAAGGCGAGAAGATGAGAGTTTATCTCGATTTGAATCAAATGCATTTCTTCGATCCAAGCACTCAGGAGAGGATCGAGCTTTGAAGGTGATCTGTCACACGCACTGGGACAGAGAGTGGTTCGCACCATCTTCGGTGACGAACGCGTGGCTAAAAGAGCTCTTCGAAAGGCTTTTTGATCTGGTGTCAAAGCGAAAAGATTATCGCTACGTGCTGGATGGCCAGACGCTCATCGTCGAGGACCTGCTGAGTGTGGCGCCGGAGTTCGAAGGAAAGATCAGGGGGCTAGTCAGTTCTGGAAATTTCTTGATGGGTCCACTCTACGCACAGATAGACTTCAGGCTCTCTCCTGAGATAGCGATCATCAAAAACTTTGAAATGGGGAAGAAGGACATGGAAAAATTCGGTGCGAAGATGAACGTCGCCTGGATGGTGGACAACTTCGGCTTCATCTCCCAGCTTCCACAGTTGCTCAATCGTTACGGCATCGAAGGCGCGTTTGTCTGGAGAGGTGTGAAGCTTAAAAAACCTTCCATCGAGTTTCTGTGGAAATCGAAGGACGGTTCTTCTGTGAAATGCATCTTTTTGATAGGTGGCTACAGGAATCTGTTTGGACTTTCGAGAACGAAAGATCTTGCTGAAAAGAGACTGCAGCATGAGATAAAAAAGCTCAGAATTTTCTCACTCTCCGGCTGCGTACCGCTGCTGGATGGGTACGATTTGGATACGGAAGCCGAAGATCCGCGTGAAATACTGGGTGATAAGATAGTCATTTCAACGCCTCAGGATTTTTTGAGGGAAGCTTTCTTGAAGGTTCCACGCCCTCCTGAGGTGGAAGGAGAACTTTTGAGTGGAAAGTACGCGTGCGTCTTTCCGGGAACGCTTTCGACGAGAGTCTATCTGAAGCTTCAGTCTCACACGGTTGCCAAACTTCTCAGGTACGTCGAGCTGCTGAGTTTCTTTGATAAAGAAAGGATCGACGAACTCCACAGGATGTATTTGAAAACCCTCATTCACGACAACATCTGCGGGGTTGGTATCGACAAAATCCACAGAGATATGACGAAGACTTACAGAAAACTGTATTCTACACTCAAAAAGTCTTTCACAGAGAAACTGAGCAAGCTTGCAGCACGAATTCGAAGAGGCATTTACGTGCTCTCTTTCTCACCGTTCGAGTACGATCACTGGTACTGTGACGGCGAGTACTGTTACAGGTTGAAGAGCGATGGCGCCGGGATTTTCGGGGTGAACGAGTTCGACAGGATTCGAGCGAATCAGACACTTTCTTTCAGGAACGACCATTACGAAGCGTCTTTCCTGCCGTGCGGCACGCTGAAGATCAACGACACGCTGACTGGAATTTTCAAACTTGAAAGAGAGCTCGGAGACAGTTACTCGACGGATACAGAACGTTTGGAGTTCTCCTGTCGCGTGTTGAAGATCGGAGTTGAGAGGTCTGGTGAGAAACACAAGATCGTTCGACTGGAGAGAATCGTTGAAGCTGAGGACGTGTTCATTGAAACGAAAGAAAGGATCGTGTTCGATCAGACACCGCTGGTGAAATGGTTTTTGACCGTCAAATCCTCAGGGAAGAACTACCTTCTGAGCTTCGTCACGAAGACGAAAGACAGAGATTCCAAGCTGCTCGCGAAAATGCCGTTCGACGTCGTGGAGAGAAAGAGGATCGACGACGATTTGCTCCCCCTCGATGCGGGTGAAAAGCTCAATTCCGTGTTGCTGGCTGCAAGAGAGGTTGGTTCGATCAGGAAGTTTCCGTTCCAGGGATTCGTTGCCCTGCAGAGTGAAAAGACGACGGCGATCATGGCGAAGGGTGTGCACCAGTACGGTGTGAACGAAGAGGGGGATATCGAGTTCGACCTCGTCAGAAGCGTTGAGTGGATCGCAAAGAGCGGTGTGGGCGGTAGAACCGGCGACGCGGGACCTCTCATGCACGTCCCTGACGCAAGGTGTGAAACAACCATAGATTTTGAACTTGCGTTCTTCCAGTCGAAGGCACAGGTGAGAACCGAAGAGTTCTTCAAATGGTTCAGCCTGTTTGACGATCCTCCCGTGCTCTTTTCGGTGGAAAGAGAAGATGACTTTGGTGCCGATTCTGTCGAATTTTTCTCCTTCAACCTGCCCTGGGTGTGCCTGGAGAACGGTGGCATACTCGTTTACAATCCCTACTCAAGAGAAACCCATGGGTTGAAACCGCACCAGATCGGCACGCTACCTCTCTCATCGGATCTTCCAGGGATAGATCGAGGTTGGGTGAAGATCAGGATATTCAACTTTCCGAAATTTCCACGGTTCGTTTTCAAAAGAGTCGCGTGGGAAGAGATAATACGGCTCGAAGCGATGATAGAAGAGTTTCGAAAAAGAGTCCAGCTGCTCAGAGATGAATTGAAGAGAATCGAGAAGACTTCGAAACGGTACCACGAAACGATGCACCGCCTGCTCAGTGAGGAACGAACCTTGCTTGAACTGGAGGTCTCACTCGCGCTCGTTCGAGGAAGGATACCAATGCGCCTGATGAGACGGCTGAACGAACTCAGGACCAAACGCAGGATCTACGATTACGTCGTCGAGCTTTTGAGGGAGGGATCTTGATGAATTATCACAACGACATACCGGAAATTGGAAGTTGTGACATTGTGGTGGGTATACCGAGCTTCAACAACGCCGCCACCATAGGTTATGTCGCAACGACTGCCGCAGGAGGCATCAAGAAGCTGGGATTGAAAGGTCTGATCGCGAACTCTGATGGAGGATCGACTGATGAGACCGTGGATGCGTTTCTGAGTGCAGATACGTTCGAATTACCGAAAGTTTCGATCAGGTACAAAGGTATACCCGGCAAGGGCAGCGCGGTCAGAGCACTTTTCGAGATCGCACACAGAGCGAAGGCAAGAGTTTTCATAATGTTGGATGCGGATCTGAGGAGCGTCCAGCCTTGGTGGATCGAGCGTATGACACTGCCCATCCTGGAAGAAAGAACGGATTACGTCGCGCCGCTGTATTTGCGACACAAGTACGATGGCACGATAACGAACAACGTCTGTTATCCTCTTACCTCGGCACTGTACGGTGTGAAAGTGCGCCAGCCTATCGGTGGAGACTTCGCGGTGGGTTCGAGCCTGATCGAAACGTACCTGAAGAAGCCAGAACGGGTCTGGGAGAGCAACGTGGCGCGCTTCGGAATCGACATATGGATGACGACGATCGCGATCAACGAATCGAAAAAGCCTCCCGTACAGGCCGCACTTGGCGCGAAGGTGCACGATGTGAAAGATCCGGGCAAACAGCTTCAGGGCATGTTCGTGCAGGTCGTTCAAACACTCTTCGAGCTGATGATCGAGTACCAGAATCAATGGAGAAGTGCTGAAAAATTGATAGACGTTGAAGTTCACGGCGAACAGCCGACCCAAGGAGTCGAAGAGATCGTTGTGGATCTTGCTGGTTTGAAAGAGAAGGCGAAGAAAATTCTGGGAGAAAGATCGAAAGAACTTGCGGAAAAACTCTCTTTTAGGAGAGAAGTATTAGAATCTGTAGTGCTGAGCGGAACGCTGGGTGCGCGGGAGTGGGCCGAGACGGTCTACGATTTCGCGCTGGCGTATAGAAAAGAGAGAAATGAATCGCTCGTCGTGGACCTTCTGCCTTTCTATTTTGCGCGCGTGGCGGATTTCGTCGAGAGAACCAGGGACATGGACAGCCTTGCGGCGGAAAAACTGATCGAAGAACAGCTTCACATATTCATGGAGATGAAAGAGGTGTTCAAAAGGAGATGGTTCGTTGATACTTGAAAGCTTGCTCAGCATGTACAACAGATTGAGCGAGGCCGAGAAAAAGGTTGCTTCTTACATTCTTGAAAGACCGGACGATGTGATCCACTACTCGATAACGGAGTTTGCCAGGATCGTCGGGGTCAGTGAGACGACGATTTACAGACTCGTCAGGAAGTTGAAGTTCGACGGGTACCAGTCTTTCAAAATTGAATTGATCAGGCAGACCAGCGGTGCGAAGATCTATCCAAAAGAGGGCCGAGACGCTTTCAACGAATATTTAGACCAGATGAGGTCTTTCTTGGAGCGTTTGCCCGGCACGCTCAAAAAAGATGATGTGGAGAAGGTTGCAGATCTGGTCTTGCAATCTCAAAAGACGATATTCTTCGGTGTTGGGCTTTCGGCCGTGGCGGCGGAGTACGGGAGTTTGCTGTTGTCTCTGCTTGGCTTTGCGTCCTTTTACTACAACGATCCACACGCACAGGTCATCGTGGCTACGAGCCTTTGTGAGAAGGATCTGGTGATATCCGTCAGTCACAGCGGAAACATAAGGGACACCGTCAAGTCCACCCAGGTGGCGAAGGATGTGGGAGCCAGGACTGTGGCTATAACCGCGGGAATAGGATCACCGCTGGCCTTGACGGCCGAGATAGTTCTCTACAGCCCCGCTACGAGCTTCGAGAAATACGAATTCTTGCGGGGGAATCTGGGAGAACTGGTCGTGGTTGAGATACTGTTCCGAACGATCCTCAAGAAGATCTACTCCCAGAAAGAGGAACACCTCAACGGACTGTCCGAGGTGCTCAGGCCGAAGAGGTACGAGGAGGAAGCAAGGTGAAGGTCGCACTCGTGCACTTCAGAGCCGGTTTCACCGACGGGGTTTCTCTGGAAATGGAAAAGTGGAAGAGAGTTCTCGAAGGGCTTGGACACGAAGTGATCTACGTGGCAGGTGAGTTCGATCGAGTCGAAGGGGTTGAGATCTCTTCGATCTCGATGAAGAATGAGGAGAACTTCTGGATCCACGGGAACGCCTTTGAAAGATTGAGCGTCGACGAAGAGGCCTTCCAGCGAAGGTTCGAAGGATACGCGGAAGCCATAAAGAACGAGCTGGAAGAAAAAATGCCACAAGTTGATCTGCTCATCGTCAATAACATCTTCTCGCTCGGATTCAACCTGGCGGCAGCTGTCGCACTGGCACGGTGGGCGAGAGAAAAGGATGTGAAAATCTTAGCTCACCACCACGACTTCTACTGGGAGAGAGAAAGGTATTCCAGACCGCAGTGCGGGTTTGTCAGGAGGGTTCTTGAGGAATACTTTCCTCCAAAGGGTGAGAAGATACGGCACGTCACGATCAACAGATTGGCTCAGAAGGAGCTTTTTCAAAGAAAAGGGATCGAGTCCATGGTGGTGCCGAACGTGTTCGATTTCGATCAAGTGGCCTGGCAGATCGATGAGTACAACGACGATTTGAGGTCAAAGCTTGGAATAGGGAAAGATCTCTTCGTCCTTCACGCCACCAGGATCGTGCCAAGAAAGGCCATCGAGATCGCCATGGATTTCACCGCGCGGCTCTGTGAGATGGTTGAAAGCAAGGTTCATTTCGTCGTGGCGGGTTTTCCGGAAGAAGAGTCGCAAGATTACTACCGTAAGATTGTGGAAAAGTCGAAGCGTATGCCTTACGAAACCCACTTTGTCTTCGACATGGTGAGGTCTGAAAGATCGATGGACGGAAGGAAATACTATTCCCTCTGGGATATGTACGCGGTCTGCGATATCGTCACCTACACTTCCGTACTTGAGGGCTGGGGAAACCAGCTCATCGAAGCGGTGTTTGCGAGAAAACCGCTGGTGGTGTTCGAATATCCCGTTTACAAAAGTGACATCGCACCAGTCGGGTTTGAATTCATCTCGCTCGGTGATGTGGCGCATTACGACGTAGCGGAAGGTTTCTACAAAGTTGACGAATCGAAGTTGGAGGCGGCGGCACGGAGGTTGAAGGATCTGATCTCAGAACCGGAAAAACTTTCCAAGATCGTGCAGAAGAACTTCGAGATCGGTAAGAAGCATCTTTCGCTTCAAAGCTTGCGAGAGCGACTCGAGCAGATCTTGAAAACGCTAAAATGAGGAATGTCAGTTTGAGGTTGCACCACGCGAAGGAATGTGATATTATAAAAACAGACGTGCGAATGGAAAAAGGTACTTGACAGAGAATTTCAGTTGTGGTATAATACAAAGTAGCAGGGCCAAAAGCCCTGCTTTTTTGTTTGTCGCCGGGAGGTGCATCCTTTGAATTTACAAGACATAGAACTTTTCCTCCTCGACATGGACGGTACTTTTTATGTGGGTGAGAGACTGATTTCTGGCGCGATGGAATTTCTTGAGACTGTGAGATCTTCAGGAAAGAAGTTCATGTTCCTGACGAACAATTCGTCCAGGGGACCGAGGCAATACGTTGAGAAACTGAGGCGGCTCGGGGTGGACGTGGACGAATCCTGCGTGTTCACTTCCGGCGAGGCGACGGCGCTCTTTCTGCTCGAACGTTACGGTAGAGCGAAACTCTTCGTCCTGGGCACGAAAGCGCTTCAGGAAACATTCGTTTCTTACGGGCACGTCGTGGACTGGAACGAGCCACAGATCGTGGTGCTCGGTTACGATACAGAGGTGACTTACGAGAAGCTCGCGAAGGCGTGTTTGCTGGTCAGAAAAGGCTTACCTTATGTTGCCACGCACTTCGACATAAACTGCCCTTCCGAGGAAGGTCCCCTGCCGGATGCCGGCTCTTTCATCGCTTTGATAGAGCGTTCCACGGGAAGGGTTCCAGACTACGTGGTGGGAAAACCCAACCCGTTGATGATGCAGATCATTTCGAAAAGGTTCAGCCTGCCAGTTTCGAAGATCGCTATGGTGGGTGATAGACTTTACACAGACATGGAGTTCGCGATCAACTCCGGGGCCATGGCCATCCTGGTGCTGAGTGGTGAGACAACGAAAGAAGATCTTGTAAAGAGCGACACCAGACCGCACCTCGTTGTGGAAAACATAGGTGTTCTGGCGGGCATGTTGAGGAGAGGTTAACGCTTTGTCCATAAAGCACAGGCTCAGATCGAAGAGGAACGAAGAGCTGGTCGGCCTCGCGCAGGCAGGTCTGAAGGAAGCGCTCGATCTGCTCGTGGAGCGCTACTATCCCATGGTCTACAAGATCTGTTCCAAATACTATGCACCATGGGCGGAGTTCGAAGACATGGTTCAGAGCGCGCTCGTGGGGCTCATCAAGGCGGTGTACTACTACCAACCGGACAAGAGCGGATTCACCTCATTCGCCTGGAGGAGTGTGGAATCGGAATTGAAATCCTTCCTGACGTTTCTTAACAGGAAGAAGAACAGATTGCTCACGGATGCCGTGAGCGTCGATTTACTCGCTTCTTCGGAAGATTCTGAGGAGACCGGTTACTCCTTCGAGGACAGGGCACGTTCCACGGCGCGAGACGCGTTGGCTGAGGTGATCATAGAACAGGTGAAGGAATTTTTGAACGAACTCGAGATCAACATACTCCAGATGTGGCTCGATGGATTCAGCTACGAAGAGATCCAGTCTGCGCTGAACGTGAACTTCAAGAAAGTGGACAACACCGTCCAGAAGGTCAAGAGGATTGTGAGGGAAAAGATAGATCCCCTGCTCCTCGGCAGTTTCTTCAGGGAAGGATGATCACAGAAGCTTTTTGAGCCTTTCCAGCACCCCGTAATCTGCGAGTTCTCTGTCCAGACCTTCCGATGCGTTGTCTCTGTAAAGTCGAACTGCCCCGGCCAAATCGTTCAGTGCAAGATCGCAGACGATGAGCATCGCCAAGGTCTGGTCGTTTTTGAAACCTTTCTCGATCAAACTCATGAGCAGAAGCTTCGCCTCCGCGAACCTTTCGAGGTTCAAAAAAAGAGAGGCCAAGTTGACGTAAGCCGTCGGGAAGGACGGATCGCACTCTATGGCCTTCCTGTAGCACTCTATCGCCTCAGCGTATTTCTCCATGCGCGCATAGACGTTGCCAAGGTTGTTCCAAGCCTCGGGACTTTCCTGGACCTGGAGACATTCTCTGTATAGTCTTTCTGCTTCCTGGAGTTCTCCTCTGTTGCTCGCTTCGAGCGCCCTTTTGAAGATTTCTTCGATCATTTTGTTACCATACCCCTGGTGTAATAGACGGTGTCCGAGAAGACTTCCCCCGACAAACGCACCTCGAACTTCACAGGAACGATGTCCGAAGGTATGGGCCTGGTCCTTGTGAACCTGACGTTCCAGACGGGCTGAAGGAGCTCGAAACTGGATTTGAAATGTCCAGAACCACCGCTGAGGAGCACTTCTTCCGTCGAGGGAGACTGCGTGAAGATGCGCACGTTCTTTCCTCTGAGTGTCACCACGTAGCTCCTTTTCAATTCTTCGGTGTCCGCCAGCACCACGGCGTAACTGCTCCCACGTCTCAGGTTTGGCAGAGTCTTTCTGAAGAAATCTTTGTCCGCGTTCAACCAGACGGCGTTCCTGTACGACAGGTTCAGTTCCGAAAAAACGGGCCCTCCACCCTCACGTACCTGGAACATGTCGCCGAGGATCGGGATCGGATCGGCGAAAATGTTTTCAACGCGAACTGAAAGGATCAGGGAGTCCTGATCGAAACTCAGTGAATCTATTTTGACCAGTATCGGTTCTTTACCTTTGAATGATGTCACATGCACGCTGTGGTTTCGAAAATCCATCAGGAAAAGGAAAGGATAATTGTATTCCATGGTCAGAAACGTCTGTGCGAACCTTCCAAGCTCCACGACACCATTCTGACGCACGAGCAGCAGTGCGTCGTCTTTGAGAACGAAAGGTTCTTCGAAAACCGTCAGCTCGAAGTTCCAGGCTCCATGGGCGGGCAGCTCGAGCACTTTTTTCAGACTGAAGTCAAACAGCACTATTCTGTCTTTGAAGATGTCCAGGATCCAGATGCCCTTCGAACCCACCTCAACATCCTGGATGGAATAGAAATCGTCCAGCTCGAAGAAGTTGACTTTTCCGTTTTCAACGCAGAACAGTCTGTCCACGTCTGCACCCCAGAGTTTTCCCAAACGATCGAAGCCCGCCAGGATAGGCTTGATGAACCCCGAGTGGATGGTTTGGGTGCGGGCAGTCTCCGGATCGAACACCACGAGCTTTCCGTCACCGGCGATGTAGAGGTATCTGAAAGACTTCGAAACAATGCTTTCTGGATTGAAGTCCAGCTTGTAGATTCTATAACCTGAAGGGTTCCAGACGATCAGACGGTTGTTAGCCTGATCGACGATACACACGTCTCTCCCCAGAGTCGTCGCGTCAACGGGTGAGTAGAAGTACTCCACAGAGTTTCTGAAGCCATCGATCTTCATCAGTTCAGGCGAAAGGGTTGGGGTCGAAACCTGTAAAGGGTTCGTGAGAGTTTCTATCTCTCTAACGAGTGAAAGCGCCTCGTCTTTCGTGGGAACCAGCACCAGTATGGTCCTGAGGTCTTCAAGTGACTTTTCAACCGCTCCAGCGTCGATGTCAAGTTTCGCCGTGAAAAACCAGAAATCTGGAATGTCCGTGATGTAGATGAGCCCCGAGAGGGCCTGTGACATCAATTCCCGTGCCTTCACCACGTCGCCCGCGTACCAGTTCTCCAGCGCCTGCGCGAAGAGGGCACGTGCCTGTTCTTCGTTCACGATGCCGAAGCAGATAGTCGCCGCGACGATGAACAGCACGAGGAGGGCTTTCATCTCTTCTTCACCGTGGCGATGAGGTCAGTTTTCCTTTCGGTACCGTGCAGCAGCCTTTCTATGTTGTCCGAGTGTCTGAACGTCGAAAGCGCTGACAGCAGAAAGAACAGAATAGCAATGTCTTTGTTAAAAAACAGAGCGATGATGGATGCTAAAAACAGACTCGTTATGGACGCGAGCGAGACGTATTTGGTGAGGAGTGTGAGGCTCAACCAGCTTCCCAGGAACACGAAACCACAAACTGGACACAGCGCGAAGAACACACCACAGGTGCTCGCCACGCCTTTCCCACCTTTGAATTTCAGAAATATGGGAAAGTCATGACCTATCACCGCACTGATCGCGGCGATTCCGATGGTGTTCCTGTCGTACTGATACAGCTGAGCGAAAATGAGCACGGGTATGAACGTTTTGAGCGCATCGAGCACCATGCAACTGAAACCTATGACGGGTCCCGCGGCCCTCAGGGCGTTGGTACCACCCACGTTTCCGCTGCCAACCTTCCTAACGTCCACCCTCTTCAACTTCGGGAGCAGATAACTGAACGGGACAGCCCCACACAGATAGCAGACCAGCCCCACAAGAATGTAGTGCAAGGGTTCACCTCCTCGGCTTGAATTCGATGAAGATGGGAGAACCTGTGAACGGATTGACACGCTCTCGTATGAGTCTTTGAAGCATCCTCTGTGTCTCTGACCTTATCTCTTCTTCCGATTTGCTGATGGTGAAAACGAACTTGGGTGGTTTGATCTTCACCTGTTTGATCGAGTAGACCTTCACGTTCGACAGGCTCGGTGCGAGCACTGGAAGCTGTAAGAGCAGTTTGTTCAGTTTCGACTGTTCGATCTTTCTGCAGTAAGACGCGTAGGCTTCGTCTATCGCTGATAGAAGGGATTTCAACCCCTGTTTCTTCACTGCGCTCGTGAAGACCACTTTGCAGAAATCTGCGAATGGCATCTCTGCCTTGACGAAGCGTTCGTACTCGTTCTTCTTCGCCTCGACAAGGTCGAACTTGTTCACGTCTATCACCAGTGCCTTTCCTCGATCCAGCGCCAGACCCGCGATCCTCTTGTCTTGCCTGGAAACACCTTCCGTCGCGTCGAGGAGTAATACCACCACGTCCGCAGATTCCATGACGTCTATGGCACGCTTCACACTGTAATACTCCAGGCTCTTCTTTTCGATCCTGCTCTTTCTCCTCAAACCCGCCGTGTCGATGAAGATGTATTTCTTGCCATCGATCTCCACGAGTTCATCCACAGGATCCCTCGTGGTGCCCGGGATCGGGGTAACGTTGACACGATCCTCACCAAGGATGGCGTTGAAGAGCGAAGATTTACCAACGTTGGGTTTGCCGACGATGGCGATCGCAGGATAGTTTCTCTCTTCCTCGGGCTTGTCCAGCGGCACGTTCATTTCTCTCAACGTGTTCACGATCTTGTCGAGCAGTTGGTCCACGTTCAAACCGTGCTGTGCAGAGACGAGTACGTAATCGTCGAAACCGAGTTTGAAAATCTCTGGCAGGTTCTCTTCCACAAGCTTCGGATTCTCGACCTTGTTTATGACTAATATCACCCTTTTCCCGAGCTTTCTCAATACCTGGGCGACGTATTCGTCCTCCGATGTGATCGGTTCTCTTCCGTTGACCACGAACAGGATCAGGTCCGCATCTTCGAAGGCTTTCAGAGCCCTCTGCTTCATCGACTGGAGCATTTCGTCGTCCGCTCTCTCGTACACACCGCAGGTGTCAAAAAGGGTGAAGGCGGCGTCACCGTGGACCACGATGCCCTTGAGTGTGTCCCTGGTGACGCCCTCTTCTTTCTCCGTGATGGCTTTCCTTCTACCCACCAGCCTGTTGAACAGTGTCGATTTACCCACGTTCGTTTTTCCCGCGATGACCACTTTCGCCATGGTTCATTTCTTCAAGAGATCGCCGAGCGTTTTTTGAGAGCTTTTCATCTGTTTCTTGTATTCTTCGTAGTCTCTCATTTCCTCCAGCTTCTTTTGACTGACGAGTATTTTCCTGCGTTCGGGTATAACTCTCAGCACGAGTACCTCGATCTCAGACCTTTCTCCGATCTCTCCCAGCGCGTGTGTCGAAGGCATGAAGGCCTCGACCGAGAAGTCCTTCAGTTCGAGCACGTAGCCGGAGTTGAGCTTCGACTTGACGAACGCTTTCACAACGCTGCCTTCTTTCAACGTCTCGACGATCTTTTCCCACGGATCTGGCATAGTCTGCTTGATGCTGAGCCTCATCCTCCTGTTTTGCGGATCTATGGAGAGTATCTTCACGTTCACTTTCTGCTTCTCTTTGAACAGTTCCGTTGGATCGCTCACCCTGTTCCACGAAAGCTCCGACTTGGGTACGAGCCCCGTCACACCGTCTTCGAGCTCGACTATCGCGCCTGTGGGCAAAACTTTCAGAATCGTTCCACTCACGACATCGCCCTCTTTGTAACGCTCGGTGATGTTCTCCCACGGATCGCCTTGAGCCCTCTTGTAACTGAGGGCGAGTCTGCGCTTCTCAGGATCTACCTCGATCACCTCGACCTGGACCACCTGTCCAGGCTTGAAGAATTTCTTCAGGTCCACCCTCTTGTTACCCCAGAAGATCTCCGATATGTGCACGAGCCCGTCCAGACCAGGTTCGAGGTTGACAAAAATACCGAAAGGAACGATTCTCTTCACGACGCCCTGAACGATCGTACCGACTCTGTACTTTTCGGCAGCGATCTGCCAAGGATCGGGCTCGAGGGCCTTCAGGCTGACTTCAACCGAGCGCTGCGCGGGATCCATTTTTGTGATCTTGACCTTGACAGTTTCTCCTTCTTTGAGCACATCATGTATGGATATCGAAGGATCGTGTGAGACCTCTTCTTTCGGGAGAACGGCCGTTATGGGACCGATCTTCAACGTGGCGTTGGAAGCTCTGACGTGCTCCACCTTCGCCTCAACGACGTCACCCACGTTGTGGGAATCGAAGAACGACTGGATCTGTCTTTCAACCAGGGCTTTCCTCGATACGACGATCCTGCCGCGTCTACCAGGAACGTAGTCTATCACGAGAAAGTCGTGCTCTCCCTGCGGCATCTCCGCATCCCTTCTAAGGAGAGATTCTGAGCCTGGCAGGAACGCGTCCAGCACGTTGAAGAGTCTCACTATGTAACCACCTGACACCTGTTGAACAAAATACCCCTTCACGGGCGTACCGTTTTCTTTCGCCTCTCTGATCTTTTCCATGGCCAGCCTTCTGTACGGTCTGATCTCAGAGAGCAGGGCGTAACCTTCCTCGTCGTTGATCTTGAGTATCTGGGCGGTGATCTTCTCTCCAACCTTGTAACTCGAAGGTTCCCGGACGAGTTCCGGTGGCTGGATCCTGCCCTCCTGCTTGCCTCCGAAATCCACGGACAACCCCTCGGCTGGATCGACGGCTGTGACGGTGGCCTCCACGACCTGGCCTGGATTGAACTCGTTGAAATCCAGATATCTCTCAAGATCGTTGTTCAGCTTTTCGTTATCCATAAGAATTCAACCTCCCTGATGAATTTTCTCAACGACCAGCCTGACGTCCTCCAAGGGAGTGGAC
Organism: Thermotoga sp. Ku-13t; assembly: GCF_011057685.1. Taxonomy (NCBI): domain Bacteria; kingdom Thermotogati; phylum Thermotogota; class Thermotogae; order Thermotogales; family Thermotogaceae; genus Thermotoga; species Thermotoga sp. Ku-13t. Next base: position 166,467 of record NZ_LNFY01000009.1, read on the forward strand.
GTCCCGGCGGTCACTCCGATTTTTTCAAAACGGCTGAAATCGAACCCTTCCAGCTCCGAGGCGCTTTCCACGTGCACAACTTCCGTCGTTCTCGAGGCGATCCTCGCGAGCTTCTTCGTGTTCGAGCTGTTCTTACCCCCCACCACGACGATCAGATCGCACGCAGAGGCCATCTTCTTCACTTCGATCTCACGCCTGTGCGTGACCTCGCACACGCTGTTCAGGAGCAAGAACTCCACCGGTTCGGAAGATTTCAGAGTCTCCGCGGCGAAATTCAGAAAGTCTTCCAGCGACATGGTCGTTTGGGACAGAACGCAGATCCTCCCCTCCAGACGCGGTGGCTGCATCGTTACGATCGCATCCTGGACGTATCCTTTCAGGGCTTTCATTTCGTCGTGTTTTTCGTCTCCGTAGACAACGACCGCGTAATTGGCCTGTCTCGCAACTTTCGCTCTTTCGAAAAGCTTCAGAACAATCGGACAGGTCGCATCTATCACTTTCTTGAATCTTTTTTCAAGCTCGTGCGCAATATCGGGAGCCACCCCGTGCGCCCTCACAACGAGCACGGAATCCTTCGCATCCTCCGGCAGTGGATCACCTTCGTGGAAAATCTTCAATCCCTTTTGCTTCAATCTCTCGAGAACGTTTCTGTTGTGGACCAGTTCACCGAGGCTGTAAACGCTGCGCTCATTCTCGAGGCATTCTTCCACGATTCGAATGGCCCTTTCCACACCGAAACAAAAACCAATATTTTCAGCAACGCACAGTTTCATCCTTTTCCCTCCGGTTCACGGCTTCGATCACTTCTTTGAGCACCTGTTCGATGCTCTTGCCCGTCGTGTCTATGACGATGGCATCTTCGGCAGGTCTCAACGGGGCAAGGTCTCTGGAAGAATCTCTCCTGTCTCGCTCTTCGATCTGCTTCGCCACTTCTTCGAAGGAAAAATTCACGCCTTTTCGTTTCAACTCTTCCAGCCTGCGCCTGACCCTTTCCTCAAAGGAGGCTGTGAGGAATATCTTCACCTGCGCGTGCGGTAGAACGACGGTGCCGATGTCTCTACCTTCAACGACGAAGTTTCCATTCTCGCAGATCTTTCTCTGAAGCTGGGTCAACTTCTCCCTGACCTTCGCCACGGTCGCGAAACTCGAAGCGAGCTGTCCCGCCCTCGCAGATCTGATCTCTTCCTCGTGCACTTTCTCACCGTTCAGGTACAGTTCACCGTCTATGTAGTCCATGTCTATTTCGTCCAGTTCTTCTGTGAGGTCGTCTTCCGGTGAGAGACCTTTCGAATCCAGATAGAGCGCGACGGCGCGGTACATGGCGCCCGTGTCGAGGTGGTTGAAGCCGAGCCTTTCTGAGAGGAGTTTTGCTATGGTGGATTTCCCAGAGCCTGCAGGACCGTCTATGGCGATGAGAAAGTTGCTCAACTCAGGCCTCCTCCAGCACATCAACGATTCTGAAGACTTTGTCGAGGCGGGTCATTTCGAAGATCCTCTTGACGTTCTGTCTCAAAGCCAGCAGAACTATTTCTTTACCCATGTGTCTGGCGTCCTTGAGTATGGCGACCATGGCCCCCAGGCCGGCGCTGTCGATGTAAGGTACGTTCGACATGTCCACCACGACTTTCGCTGCTTTCGAATTCTCCATCCTTTCCTTTATCTGCTTCTTGATTTCCGCCGAGTTGTACGCGTCAAAGTCTCCGTTGATCTTGCAAATGAGTTTGTCGTTCGTCTCTTCGAAGTTGATGGCCAGATCGATCATGTTTCGTTCCTCCCGATCTTTATTTTAAGTTCCCTGAGCTGCCGTTCGCTGACCACGTCGGGCGCCCCCGTGAGCGGGCACACGCCGCTGGCTGTCTTCGGAAAGGCTATCACTTCTCTTATCGACGACACATTACAGATTATAGCAACCAGCCTGTCCAGTCCGAGCGCGATGCCGCCGTGCGGTGGGGCACCGTACTGGAACGCCTCCAGAAGGAAACCGAACTTGACCCTGATCTCGTCTTCTGTCAGCTGCATGAGCCTGAACACTTCCCTCTGCAGGTCTCTGTTGTGTATTCTGATGCTTCCAGAGCCCGCCTCGTAACCGTTGATGACCAGATCGTAGGACTGCGCCCTTATTCTGGAAAGGTCTTCGTCCTTGTAACGCTCGAGGTCTTCAAGGTTCGGCATCGTGAAGGGATGGTGCTGCGCCACGTATCTGCCTTCTTCTTCGCTGTATTCGAACATGGGAAAGTCCAGGACCCAGAAGACATCGAAACCAGTTTTCAAATGTGCAAAGTGAGTGTCGCCTATGGTCTTTCTCAATTCTCCGAGTGCGATGTTCACCTCGTTCAACTTTCCTGCGACCATCAAGCACACATCGCCCCGGGACATTCCGGTGATCTTTACCACCTCTTCGTAGGTGTCTCTCAGATGTTTCAGTGCGCTGCCTTTCATTTCGCCGTCGAGTGCGAACCACAGTATACCACCAGGTCCATTCTTTTTGACGATCGCTTCGAATTCTTCAGCAACTTTTCTACTCATCTTGGAAGCAAAGTTTTTGACAACGAACCCTTTCACAACACCACCGTTTTCGATGATGCTTTTCACGATGTTGTAATCAACGTTTCTGAACGGATCCGTCAGGTCAACGAATTCCATGCCGAGCCGTCTGTCCGGCTTGTCCGATCCGTAGGTGTTCATACAGTACTCGTAACTCAGTCTGTCGAACTTCTCTGGAAGATCCACGTTCAAAACCTGTTTGAACACGTGTCTGACCATACCTTCGACCGTTTCGAGTACATCCTCTCTCGTTACGAAGGACATTTCCAGATCTATCTGGGTGAATTCGGGTTGCCTGTCGGCCCTCAGATCTTCGTCCCTGAAGCAGCGAACGATCTGGAAATATCTGTCTAGACCACCAACCATGAGGAGCTGTTTGAACAGCTGGGGGGACTGCGGTAAAGCGTAAAAGGTTCCGGGTTTCAACCTCGATGGGACAAGGAAGTCTCTGGCACCCTCCGGCGTACTCTTCGTCAAAAACGGCGTTTCCACTTCGATGAATCCCAGTGAGCTCAGATACTGTCTTACGACCTGGGCCACCCTGTGCCGTGTGATGATCCTGTTCATCATCTCTTTCCTTCTCAGATCGATGTATCGGTACTTCAGCCTGACCTCTTCGCTCGGCAGGGTCGATTCTCCAGGATAAAAGGGAAGTTCCTTTTCAGGTGAAGAGAGGATCTCGATGCGTTCGGCTATCACTTCGATCTCGCCCGTTGGAAGTTCTCTGTTGATCGTGTCCTTCGGCCTTTCTCTCACGACACCTTCGACTGAGATCACGGCTTCGCGCTTCAGATCGAGGTCGAAATCCTTCGACAGTACGATCTGGGTCTGACCGTATCTGTCTCTCAGCATGACGAACTTCACGCCACCGAGGTCTCTGATCCTGTCGACCCAGCCCGCCAGTTTAACCCTTTTCCCGACATCACCGATTCTGAGTTCTCCGCACGTGTGTGTTCGCAGCATAAACCAACCTCCTGTACGTTCTCTTTTAGAAAATAATACAGCAAAGCCTTCACAACTTGGACGGGTCAACGAACAGGTCTATCAAGGGTTTGGTTAAAGAGAATCTCACGAAGAACACCAATGAGACGATGAAGAGAATCGCTAAGATCGTGTTGAAGCTTCTCGAAACTCTCACAGCTTCGAGCTGTCTTTCCAGAACGATCGCAAAAAGACCAGAGATGATCACGACGAAAGCCCAGATCAGTTCGAGCGCCAGGCTTTCGAGCTTTCCAGAGATCGCCGGCACCATGTACCACACGATCACTATGAACCAAGGCACGAGGATGGTTGAGAACAACCTTGAAGGCCAGAAATTTTCCCCCTTCTTTGCGATGTTGAATTCGATAATGCTTGCGAAGAAGTACGCCCAGAATCCCATCTTGAGATGCTCAAAGACCGATTCGTCCGTGCCACAGAGGATTCTGAGAAAATTCCAGCCTGTGAGTTCGTATCCAAAATGGAAAACGGAAAAAAGGACCATGTAGATGAGAATCTTCCAAAACGTCTTCACGTTGAATTCACCTCTGAAAAATTTTATCATCTTTACGGTGTCGTTTCACTGATTCACGTGGATGAAACGATTGTGATACGATAACGGTGGAGGTGGTTGGGTGGCGAGACCAACAATCAAACTCGATTCGAAACTCGTTGAGTATGCCAGATCACTTGCAAGGAAGATCACCGACGATGTCCAGAAGATCATAGACGAGCACTCAACTGTCTCCACCGAGCGCGCCACGCTCAGGCTTCTGGGGGTGGATGGCGTGGTGGGTGAAGACCAGATACCTCTGGTGAACGTGGTCGTGGACAAACTCAAAGAATGGAAGATGCTGGATGGTGGAGTTTTCAGGCCCGTCGTGAGCGCTTCGATCGTTCTCGATAAGGATGTTCAGCAGGTGTGTGAAGCTGTGGCGGGCGGGCTGGATCTAAGAACACTGCCACAGCCGAAGAGACACGTGTACGAGGAGTTTTCCCAGCAGCTGGTCGAAAAAGTCCTGGAGCGAATAAAACGCAAAAGCGAAGAGAGGGACGCACTGCTCGAGGAACTCGGGGATCCTCCGAAACCTTACAAGTACCTCATCGTGGCGACGGGAAACATCTTCGAGGACGTCGTTCAGGCGCGTGCCGCGGTCTTTCAGGGTGCAGACATCATCGCGGTGATACGCTCCACAGCTCAAAGTTTGCTCGATTACGTGCCCTACGGTGCGACCACGGAAGGTTACGGCGGAACGTACGCAACTCAGGAAAACTTCAGAATCATGAGACAGGCCCTGGACGATGCGGCGCGGAAGGTGGGGCGTTACATAAGGCAGGTGAACTACGCTTCGGGCCTGTGCATGCCCGAGATCGCGGTCATGGCAGCATTCGAGGGGCTGGACATCCTTCTGAACGACGCGATGTACGGCATCCTGTTCAGAGACATCAACATGCTTCGAACCTTTACGGACCAGTACATTTCCAGACTGGTGTGTGCGTACGCGAACATCACTATAAACACGGGCGAGGACAACTATTTGACGACCGCGGATGCGATAGAGAAAGCGCACACCGTCACCGCTTCACAGCTCATCAACGAACAGTTCGCCATCAAAGCGGGTCTCAAGCCCCATTTGATGGGCCTTGGACACGCGTTCGAGATAAACCCGGACGTTGAAGATTCCTTGCTCTACGAGATAGCACACGCCATGCTCACGCGCGAACTGTTCCCGGACTGTCCCGTCAAGTACATGCCACCCACGAGATACATGACGGGCAACATATTCAAAGGTTATGCCATGAACACACTCTTCAACCTCGTATCTTCGATGACCGGCCAGACCATCCAGTTGCTCGGTATCCTCACAGAAGCCATCCACACACCGTACATGCACGACAGATACCTTGCGCTCGTCAACGCGAATTACGTTTTCTCAGCCACGAGGCATCTGGGCGACGAGGTTTTGTTCAAACCGGGAGGTTTCATCGAGAGAAGGGCGAACGAGGTGCTGAGAAAGGCTGTGGAACTGTTAGAACACATAAGCGATATGGGACTGTTCAGCGCGATCGAGCAGGGTGTGTTCGCTGACATAAGGCGGAACAGGAACGGTGGAAAAGGATTGGAAGGAGTGTTCAGAAAGAGTGAGACTTACGAGAATCCGATCCGCGATGCGCTCGAGCGCAAACTGGGGGTGAAAGAATGAACGAACGCAGGCTTGTGAGACCGTACGGCGATCAGATGGACGATGGAGCGGTGCAGCTCTCCTTCACCCTGCCAGTTTCCTACGGGCCACTCGCGAGGGAAGCGGCGAAGAAGTTCTGCGAAAAACTCGGTTTCTATGAAGTCACGATAGCGACGATGGAGGACCTCGGCGAAGGCTTCACTTTCTTTGTTGTGTACGGAAAGACTGACATTTCTTTGGACCTTTCATCGATCAGGGTGGTCGCGCCGAAGATTCAAAAACTTCCACGGGAAAAGATCGACGAGCTGGTTCTTGAAAAGTTTAAACGGCCCATCGTCGTGGTGGGTGCGACGATCGGGACCGACGCTCACACCATAGGCCTTGACGCCATACTGAACATGAAGGGTTTCCATGGAGATTACGGCTTGGAAAGGTACAAGGCCTTCAGGGTGTACAACTTGGGAGCGCAGGTTCCTCCCATCGAGCTGGTCAGGAAGGTCAGAGAAGTGAACGCCGACGTGGTCCTCGTTTCACAGGTTGTGACGCAGAGGAACATTCACATACAGCACCTCACAGAATTGATGGAACTCCTTTACGCCGAAGGCCTGAGGGACAGACTGCTCGTTATAGTGGGTGGCCCAAGGATAACGCACGAACTCGCACTCGAACTGGGTTACGATGCAGGTTTCGGCAGTGGAACGACCCCAAGTGAGGTGGCGAACTTCATCGTCCAGGAACTTTTGAAGAAGCGAGGTCACTGAGTTTTCTCTCGACGAACTCCAGTTCCTGCTCGTCGCCGATCAAGCCGTCGAGCTTCGCACAGTAAACCTCTTCGAGCAGTTCGCCGACGATCCTGGACGGTTTGAGCGCGAACTTCTCCACGATCGTTCTGCCGTCCACGTACACCAGCTTCGTGCTCCTCTGCTTCTCGAGGAACTGCTTGAGATATTCCTGCGATTCTGGATCTAAATAACTCGCGATGTAACAGAAGCCTTCTGGAGAGATGCCCTTGGTCATCTTGTAAATATCCGAGAAGTTCAACCTGTTCGATATAACCTTCGAAAGTGGGACTATCATCTTCTTCAGCAGTTTGAGCTCGTCCACGAATTTGCTCGAGAGGCCGTACCTTTCTTTCATCTGTTCTATGGCCGTGTCTCCATGATATTCGAGGAAGACGAACATCACTGCGTAGAATCTGTCCACTTTCTCGAAAAATTCCTCAGCCCACGGTAAGAAGTCTGCCAGCGATCTCAGCTTTTGCTCCATGGTCACCGTGTAGAAAACGCCCGGGAACATGCGCTTGATCACTTCGAAGTCCGAAAGCCTTCTCAGCGCAGAGAGCCACTTGGGTTCCTCCAGGATCTTTTCGAACTCCTGGCGCAACCTCTGTCCACTCACCTTCTCGAGATAGCCCTGTCTCACAGCGTCGAGCATGAGCTGTGCCGTCCTTTCTTCTATGTGGAAATCGAAGCGCGTTTCGAATCTGACGGCCCTGAGGATCCTCGTGGGATCTTCGACGAAACTCAGCGTGTGGAGGCACCTGACGATTTTGTTCTCCAGGTCTTTCTTCGCACCGAAAAAGTCCAGAAGCAGACCGAAATCTTTCTGGTTCAGCTTTATCGCCATCGCGTTGATCGTGAAATCTCTCCTGTAGAGATCCTTTTTGATGGTGCTGATCTCCACCTGGGGAAGTTCCGTTGGAGCCTCGTAGTACTCGGTTCGTGCGGTGGCGACATCTATTCTCGTTCCATCCTTTAAGAACAGAGAAGCGGTGAGGAATTTCTCGTGCTTGACCAGGGTAGCGTCGAGTTTCTTCGTTGCATGTTCTGCGAAGGTGAGTCCATCACGCTCCACAACGATGTCCAGATCCAAATTCGGATTACCCATCAAAAGGTCCCTGACGAAGCCTCCAACGATGTAGGTGGGCAGGTTCAGCTCGTCCCCGAATCGGCCCAGTTGCCTCAAAAGATCGCAGATCCTCCTTGGAAGCTTCGAGATGAGTAAGTTTCGAACGTTCACGAACTGTTCTTGATCTTTTTCGTAAACGGCCTTTCTCGCGGCTTTCTTTACGGCATCCGCGAAACTCGACCTCATCACGTCCGTCCTCGTTATTATGCCCACCAGTATGCCGTTTTCGAGCACGGGTATGCGTCCTATATCGTTCTCGACCATGATCTGCCTGACCTTGCTCAGCGGTGTGTTGGCATCCACGACGATCAGTTTGCTCGACATTATTGCCTTCACGGGATGGTTCTGCATACCGTGGTTCATCGCCTTGTCCACGGCCTTCTTCGTGACGATCCCCACCAATCTGTTTCCCTCTATGACGGGCAGTCCGTTGTGACCCGTGCGTTCCATGATCTTGTTGACCTCACCGATGCTCATATCGGAATAGACTACCCGAACGGGTGAAGACATGATGTCTTTTGCGAGGATACCCCTGTTGACGTAGCGTTTCAATGTTTCGAAGACGATCTTTTTGATCGACGCAATGTCTGAATCGTTCACCGTGAAACTCGCAGCCTTCCTGTGGCCTCCCCCTCCGAGCTCGCTCGCCACTCCTCCCAGGTCCACCTCGTTGGAGGAAGTCCTCATGATCACGTGGATCTTTTTGCCGGTGCGGACTATGCACACGAGAGTTTCAACGTTTTCAAGGTTCCAGAGCTTGCTCACAATGGCCGCGAGTCCGCCGATGAACTTCTCTGTCTCCGCGGTAGCGATGTGGACCGTCAAGCCGTCGATCTGATGGGATTCAACGTTTGACAGCAGCTGTTCGAGTAACTGTTTCTGTTCAAAGTTCAGATCGTACCTTATGTACTCTGCAACCTCTGAAAGGTTCGCTCCTCTCTGCAGGAGGAACTTCACAGCCTCGAGGTCTCTCAACGTCGTGCTCGTGTAGAGTAAACTTCCTGTGTCCTCATAGATCGCTATGGCGAACAGGGTGGCATCGATCGAGTCGATGTCGATGTTTCTCTTCGCGATCTCTTCGATGAGCAGTGTCACTGTCGCTCCAACGTTCTCTATTTTCTTTTCACCGGCTATGGTTTGCTCCTTGATGTCCGGATGGTGATCGTAGATCACGATTCTCGAGGCTCTGTTCAGGATCTTCTGAACCTTCTGGCCGAGCCTTTCTAAGGAAGTCGTGTCGACGATGATCAAAGATTCCACGTTCTCGTCGGTCAGATCGCTCTCGGTGATGTAGCTGTACTTTTCTTCGTAGATGGCGAGGAACTGTGCGAGGTTCTGCTGAGCAACCCCGCTGACGAGCACCGTGTGGTCTGGATACAGCTTCTGTGCTGCCATGGCCGAAGCGAAACAGTCGAAATCTGGGTTCCTGTGACCCACGATGAGCTTCAATCTTTCTTCCTCCTCAAAGTTACCTGCTGACCCTGTTTGAGTTTGAGTTTCTCTGCAGCAGAGCCCTGATTGATCGCGATCTCGAGAAATCCAGAGCTGTCTGGATGTATCAGCAGGGCGCCTTTTGGAACTTCACCGAACGCCCTCACGTAGGTCGCCTCGAAGGTTTCGTTGATGAGGATCACATCGTCCATCTGCCAGTCGAGTTTCTCTGCCAGCTGGATCGGAGCGTTCGTTTGAACGTTTCCGAAGCTGTCGAAGTAGGCGATCTCCGCGACGATGGATTCGTTCACGATCTCGGCCTGTTTCGCAGGAAGAACAACGAAGTTTGGCAACACGTCTCCCAGCTCCTCGAACGGCACTCCTCTGGAAAGATGCGCCGCAACGGGTGCGAAGATGTCTCTACCGTGGAAGGTGTACGAAGAAGCGTAGTGGTATTTCTTGTTGTTCAACTCTCTGACCTGCTTCACACCGTACTCCAGCGCGACGTGGGTGAAGATGCCGTTGTCCGGGCCCACGAAGAACTGTTCGTTCTTCGTCCTCATGCAGATGGCCTTCCTGCTCGTGCCGACCCCGTAATCTACCACCGCGACGAATATGGAACCGGGTGGAAAGTCCTTCGAAGCCCTCAGAAGTATGTGTGAGGCCATCCGCACATTGAACGGCTCTATCTCGTGGGTGATGTCTATGATCTCCACAGAGGGATTTATTCTCTTCATAACCGCCTTCGCCACTCCAACGTAATGGCTCCTGACGGACCAGTCGGTGAGAAAACCGATCATCTTTCCATGTCACCTCCACACGCAAAATGGTATCATAACACTGCGAAGATCCAGAAGGGGGGAATCCTTTGCAAACGCTCCTTCTTTTGTTCCTTCCGGTCGTTCTTCTCGCCACTTCGATAACGCTTCCAGGTCAGGAAAGGGCCATCGCTCTTTTTAAGAACGAAGGTGGTTTCTTACTCTTAGCGCAGGAAGATCTCAGCAGGGAAATCTTTCTCATGCTGCTGGATGAGTCTTTGAAAGTCGTTGAGATCAGACGGGTGAACAGTGTGAAACCGGAGAGGATCAACGACGCCGCGCTGGTTGAAGAAGGATTGATCGTGGTGGGATATTCGTTGAGAGGACCGTACCATAGATCGGTCTATCTTTGCTGGCTCGATGCGGATGGAAAACTTTTGAGGCAGAGAACGCTGGATTTTCCGGGTGCGGAGGCCTGGGCTGAGACTCTCGTTCATGAACGGGACGCTTTCTACGTTGCAGGTGGCTACAACACGCTCATGAAAAGCTGGTTCGATGCGCTCCTGGTTCGACTGGATCGAAACTTTGATGTCGTCTGGCACAGAACGATCGGAGGACTGTCGGACGACTGGTTCCACCGAGTCAGGTTCATGGATTCGAATCTTCTGTGCATCGGTTCGACCGAGAGCAGAGGTAAAGGTAAGGGCGACATGCTGATCTGCATGTTCGACAGAGAAGGAAGAAAGATCTTCGAACGTACCTTCGGCGAAAGAGATTGGGACAAGGCGATCGATGCAGTTGAATTCGATGGAAAAATATACATGCTCGGCTGGACAACGTCTTACGCACCCTACAGATGCGGAATGCTCTTACAGCTCTCAAGCAGAGGAAAGATACTCAACCAGCAGCTCCTCGATCTGGGTTCGGACTTTTCACCTTCTGGGCTGATCGTTGCTGAGGATCACTTGATCGTGTATGGAACGTTATGACAGAGAGAGACGCGTTTTGATCCTGTGATCCTCGTGCTCGATGAAAATGGAGTGTTGCAAGATACAAGGACCATACCCTTACCGAACGATCAATCGGTCAGAGGATTGTTGTTGTGGAACAAGCAGATCCTGCTCTACGGCGAATCGGACAACCCGATCACGGGCAAAGACATCTACGTGATCGCTTTCGAAGCCGGCTCGCTTTAAGAATGATGGTTCAGCCCTTGATCAGTTTGTACCTTTCATAAAGCAGAACGATCCTGTGCGGTTCTATGAAGAACTCCACGTCCATCTTTCTGAAGTTCTGCAGCGTGAAGCATTTGACGTAGTCTTTTTCCACCTTCTCGGGCACGAGGATCGAACTCAGTTTTAAATTCCTGCTCACCATTTCTATGATCAGAAATTCTCCACTTCTCTTCACATCGAACGCCACGGATTTCCTGTAGCCCTCGTACCGTCCGACCAGGCTCTGCAGGATCCTGTCGGATCTGACAAAATCGAGCGATTCTTCTGGATCTTTATCGAGCATGAGGGCGAGCGCGTACATGCCGATGTTCGAAAGGGGATAACCCGCACAGTTGGACAGCACCGCAACGCCGATCTTTCTTTCAGGGATGTAGCCGACGAAACCCGTGTAGATCAGCACCGAACCGCTGTGCTCGATCAACCTCTCACCGAAAAAGTTCGGATGCACGATCCAGCCGTAGCCGTACATTTCGTCTCCGAAGCTTTCCCAGGGGGCAGGGATATGACCTGTGACCATGGTTTGAATGGATTGTTTTGAAACTATGCGTTTTCCTTCGAGTTCTCCAGCGTTCATGTAGAAAATCAGGTATCTGGAGAGGTCCTTCACGTTGCTGAGCAATCCGCCGTCCGAGCTAATGCCGTAGGGAAACGGTTTTCTCACGTGGTGCCCTTGAGGGTCGAGAACGTAACCGGCTGCAACGTTCGGATCTTTCTCCATCTCACCTCTGGAAAAATAAGAGCGCGTCATTCCGAGCGGTTCGAGGATGTATCTTTTCACGTACTCTTCGTACGGTATCCCTGTGACTGTGGAAACGATCTTTCCGAGCATCACATAGCCGCTGTTCGAGTAAAAGAACCTCTCGTTGGGCCGACTGAAAGCCCACGATTCTGCATCCTTCGCGAAGAGAAGAACGTCCTGTGGATCCTTCACGGGAAGCCAACCGTCACCGAGACCGAACACACCGTCGATGAAGGCTTCCGCATAACCGAGCGAGGGAATCCCGGAAGCGTGATAGAGAAGATGTTCCACCCGCACCGGTTCACCGAAGGGCCTGAGTTTGATGGGTAAATACTCCTCGACAGGCTTTTCGAGATCGATCTTTCCTTCTTCCGCGAGCTTGACGATCGCGAGCGCGGTGAAGCTCTTCGTTATGGATCCGACACCGTACACGGTGTTCTCGTCAGCGGGTGCGTACGTTTCTAAAAGCTTGAAACCAAACCCTCTTTTGTAGGCGACTTCGCCGTCCTGGATCACGGCGATGCTCAGGGCAGGCATCTTGGTCTGTCTCATCTTTTCGAGGATGAAGTCTTCGAGCTTCGAAAACTCCACGCATCATACCCCCTTGCTGGTATTATATAGGTCGTGAAGTTGGTTTTGATCGTTGTTCTATCGCTCCTTCTGTTTTCTTGTGTGAGGGTGGAGAATTCCACGGGCGAAGATGCTCTTCGCTACATTGTGCTCGCCTACAGGTACGGCTATGGCCTGTCAAAGGAAGCGCTCGAACAGATCGCTGAAAGCACAGATTACGACGATGAAGTGCTCGCTTATTACGAATATTTCAGAACTGGAAGTCTTCCTAAACTCATTGAGACGAAGGCGTGGGAAGTTTACGATGACAGAGTTTTGAACGTTCTGAAGGACAGTCTTTCAGTCGATGGAACTTCGCCCGCAACGCTCGTCGATCTTTTCGACAAACCGGTGGTTGTGAGCGATTGGAACGTGGAAGAAGGTTCGGCTCGTTCCGAACTGATCGAAAGGGTCAAAACGCTGTTGATCGATGACTGGAAAAACAGAGGCTTTTTCTACCAATGGTGTGAAAAGTACTCCATCGATGTGAATGAAGAAGACGTCTTGCACTACGCAGAATTTCTGGCAAAAGTGTGCGAATCTTCTTCAAACATAAAGCTGAAAAGATCGTCGCAGATCGAATCGGGTTTCTTCGCTCCTGAGGTCGATCTTTCGACGGTTCCAACAGAATTGGTTCTGGCGATCTGTTATAGAGAATCAAGGTTTTTCCCAGCGGCGTTCAGGTGCGAGATCGAAAATGAAACTGTCAGGGCCGTTTCCATCGGTCTGGGACAGATCCTCGCCGATGTGGACTCTCTTCTGAGCGTGGATGGGAAACAGGATTTATACACTTTCGAACTTTTGAACCTTCACTACTTTGAGAATTTGTTCGAAGCTGTGGATCTGGCACAGATTAAAGCCAGCGTGCTTTTCTGCTGCACCATGCTCGCACTTTTGATCGAGAAATTCAGATAGACCTGCTCTGGTTGAACTGCTGTTGTAACTTCGCTTCGAACTGCGATTTCAATCTGTTCGAAGTTGCCAGACCCCACAGGAAGGTGATCGCCTCCGCCACGATGTTGCCCATCAGTATTCCCAGCCATACCCCGATCAGGCCGAGGTTGAACACGAACACGAAAAGGTACGAGAAAAGCACGTGGAGCACCACTGTTCTCAAGATGGAGACTGCCAGACTCTTGAAACCATGGCCGATCCCCTGAAACATCGCAGAGGTGAACATACCGAAGGGCACGGTGGGGATGAAGAAACTCAGAATTCTCAAAGCTTTAACGAGATCATCGAATATCACGCGCGAACTTTCCGAGTAAGTGAAGAGAAGTGCGAGTTTCGGAGCAAACAACAGCACCACCAGATTGACACACAGACCAACGAGCAGACCGAACTTGACCGCGAAAAGGTAGGCGGATTTCAACTTTGTAGCGTTCCTCTCACCGAACGCGGCTCCTGTGACCGACGTAACGGCAGCGGCGATGCCCATCATGGGTATGGTCCAGAAGTTGATGATCCTCCAGGCGCTCGTGAAGATCGCAACCCCAAGATCTCCTCCAGCTTTCACGATGAACACGTTCAGTATGAAGATCGAGGTGGACATGATGATCTACGAGGGAACACCAACACGAAGTATCTCGAAGATCGTGTTTCTGATGCTTTTCAGGTGTCTGAAGCTTATCGATACGTACGTGTCTTTCTTTATGAAGAGCCAATGGATCATCACCATGGAAGATGCAGCTATGGAGATCACAGTCGCGTAGGCTGCACCCTTCACGCCGAGCTTGAAGGTGTAGATGAACAGTGGATCGAGAAACATGTTCAGAATCGCACCAAAACTGATCGCATACATCGCTCTCTTCGCGTCGCCCTCGCCCCTGAGAATGCCGTTCACCACGTTGTTGAGCATCAGCAACGTGATAGAGGTCAGAAGGATGCCGGCGTAGTCCGTGGCGAGTTTCAGCGTCTGGCCGGAAGCCCCCGTCAAGCTCAGCAACGGTTTCATGACCAGACTGCCAGTAACGCTCGCGATCAAACCCAGGATCAACACCAGTACTATCGCAGAACTTGCGGCTCTGTCTGCTTCTGGTTTGTTCCTTTCACCGACTTTCCTGGAGATGAGCGAGTTCGCACCGACCGCGATGCCTCCCGCGAAGGCGAGTATGACCATGAAGATGGGAAAGAACGGCCCGATACCGGCGAGGGCCTCAGGTCCCACACCCGAGACCCAGATCGTATCGACGAGGTTGTAGAGCGCCTGCACCAGCATGGCGGTCATCATGGGCAACGAGAGTTTTATTATTGCTCGTTTCGGATCGGACCTGAGAAGTTCAACGCCTTTCGTCTGATGCTCCATTGCACACACTCCTGTTCGCACTCCGAACATAAAACTAATCCAGGTGGGTGCTGGTTTCCTCGGTTTCATCTTCCTGTCTGCGTATCGTTACCTCTTTTCAAAGCAGGGAAGCGTATCTAATAAGTGGGGAGCGCTCCTGAAAGACACCGTGTGGTTCGGTGTTGCACTGGGCATGGTCTAAGCCGTTGTTGAAAGCTTTGTTGGGAAAAGATAGATATAAAGGATTACGCGCTCCCTCTGAATAGTGAAGTGAACAGAACAGGAAAAATTAAGATAAGAAAAGTATCTGAACACAATAGATAGAATGAAGAGTTCGTGAGAGCAAAAAGAGAATGGCGTCACCAAGTTTTAAACAAGACAGACGCGATTGAAATTGAATAAGATGGAAAAAGGTCCCCACGAAGGGGACCTTTTGTTCTATTGAACCACATTCTTCAAATCTTGAACTTTCTCACTTGCTGCACCAGAC